>JANQGB010001500.1 GCA_028277545.1 Phycisphaerae bacterium
GGCTTGCTAAGTGCTCTGAAGCCGTGGTCATTCACGGGCGCGTAATCCATATGCGCGAACCGCTTCGGCGTCCTCCGACGAGGCGCTGGCCAATATGGAGTTTCTCGCGCCCGCCACGGCAGCCGGCATCGCAGCCCGCCTTACGCTGGACTACCAGGGCCTGCGGAGCTGACGGTCGTGCGAGCCTGCATTCTGTCACCAGGGTCCCATATCCTGTCCCGTAGCAGGCCGTCGCTGTGGAATAACTGTCAAGCTTGACTTCCTGTTAACGTCCCGTTCCGTGGACGACGAAAAATAAGATTGAGCGCGGCCAGGGGTGTTGTGCACTCGATGACACCGCTTAGTGCACGGGATAAGGGTCGGGAACGTGTCCATCCAAGACGATTCAGGGGCACCGTATCACCTTGAGCAGCGGCGCAGCCAGCGCAGGGCCTTCAGCCTGGCAGAGTTTGTCAGCGTCGCAGTGATTATCGGAATCCTGGCTGCGATAGCCGCTCCTCGGTTCAGCAACTCCTTGGCGCTTCAGCGTGTCGAGGCCGCCGCCCGGCGCATCGTCGTGGACCTCGCCCTTGCTCAGCGCCACGCCAGGAGCGCCAGCACCGATCAAACGGTGCGCTTCGAACCGGCCAGCCACGAGTACTGCCTGGCAGGAATGCCCCACCCCAACCACCCCGGTTGGGAGTACAGCGTATCCTTGGCCAAGGAGCCCTATGGCACTGTGCTTGTTTCTGCGGATTTCGGCGGAGACACGGAAATCGTCTACGACATCTACGGCCGGCCGGACAGCGGTGGTGCTGCCAATATCCGCGTCGGTGTTCATGATCGAACGATCACGGTGGATGCCGAAACCGGCCTGGCAAGCATATCGGAGTGAGCGACCAGCGATGCGACCACGACGACACCACGCAGCAGGCTTCACGCTGGTGGAACTTGCGCTCGCCATGGCTATCACGACCATTCTGCTTGGCGCAATGACTTCTGCTGTTCTGTTGGCGAGCCACGCATTGCCGGACGAGGATGACCTGTCTGAACGGACCGCGGCCGCAATCGCGACCCTGGATCGGATCAGCAGCGACCTGGCGCTGGCCACTTCTTTCATCGCGGCTGAATCAAGCCGCGTCCGGTTCAACGTGCCCGATCGGGGCCACGGGGACCCGGGACTGGAGAAAATAGTCTACAAGTGGGCCGGCACGCCCGGCGATCCGCTGCTCCTTCGATACAACGCCTGCCCCAACGTCACCCTGTGCGAGAGCGTGCAGGAGTTCTCTCTGGAGTACGTCCCCAAGGCCAAGCCGCTGCAACACACGCCGCGCGTCCTGCTGGTGGTCAACGACTCGAACGCCCTGGAGAGTCAGGAATCCGACAAACTCGACCTGATCGAGTCCTGGGGCTTCCCGGTCGAGGTTATCACCGATGACGAATCGGCAGATACGTACACCGCAATGCTTTCCACCAGCGACGTCATGTATATCTCTGAGACCGTATTATCCTCGGACATGGTGGAGACACCTTATGACACCGACCGGGGCATAGTGACGGAGGAGGCCTACCTGTACGACGAGCTGGGCATCTCTGAAACCGCCCATACGACCTACGGCAACCACTTCTTCTGGGTCGCGGACAACACCCACGAGATCACGGCCGGCCTCAAGACCGGGGCTGTTCAGGTGTTTGAGTTCTTCATGAAGCACACCTATGCCGACGGCGCGCTGGCTCCTGGCGCCCAGGTCCTTTCCCAATGGCCCGGGTACGACCCGACCACCGTCGTGATCGAGGTCGGCGCGGAACTCTGGGGCGGCGGGCAGGCCGGGGCACGCCGCGTCGGACTGCTGTGGGGATACACCGATTTCGATGTCAACGGCCTTACAGACGTCGGACACCGCCTGGTGCGGCGTGCCATCGTGTGGGCTGCTGCCCCGGTGGGAATCAGCAGCATCAGGATCACACTCCAACTCGACGCGGACGCCAGCAGTCGCTTGCAGACGCAGGTGCAACTGGTGAACCTGCCGGAGGTGTCATGAGCGCCCCACGCCAGTCAGGTTATCCCGGCGGGTGGAAGCGTCGCGGCATGACCGTTGTCGAGGCCGCGATCTCGATTGTGCTGGTAGGGGTGATGCTGGTGGCTTCGCTCAACACGGTCGGGGCATCCAGGTTGGGACAGCGGAAGATCCACGACCGGCTGACCAGTCACCAGTTGGCCCAGGAACTGATGGCGGAGATTCTCCAGCAGGATTACGCCGGCGGCGCCCTGCTGCACCAACTCAGGAACGATGTGCTGATCGACGGCAAACTGGTCACCGTCTCACTCGGGCCCGAAGCCGGAGAGAATACCGGCGATCGCAGCCTGTTCGACGACGTTGACGACTACAGCGGCTGGAGCGCTTCGCCGCCGCAGGAGCGAGACGGCACGGAGCTGAGCCACCTGCCCGATTGGAAGCGCCAGGTCCTCGTACAATTCGTCAAGTACGATGACGCGAGCATCATCAGGGCGAAGGATGAGGGGGCCAAGCTCATCACCATCACCGTGTCGCACGATGACGTGCCGGTGACCGAACTCGTCGCTCTCCGCACCATCGGGGCTCCGCCAACCGAGGCCTGTTGCGTCAGCGGCGGGATGTGCGTCGACCTTCTGGCCAGCGCCTGCGCGGCGCAGGGCGGTAAGCCCCAAGGGTCGGGCTCAACCTGCCTCAACACGGGTTGCTCCGGTATTTCTCGGATCGCCCACTGGAGACTCGATGACGGCTTCGGCGCTACGGCCTCCGACGCCGCTGGCTCGCACGACGGCACCCTGTCCGGGCCGTCCTGGGCCACGGGGCAGTTGGGCGGCGCGTTGGAGTTCGATGGTGCCTTCGATTACGTCCTGGTGGGACACCAGGATGACCTTTCACTTACAGAAGAGTTCACCTTCGCGGCCTGGATTCGAAAGAACAACCTGGGAGTCTCATACGATATAATCCTCAACAAGGGTACCACGGGCAACAACGTAAACTACTCGTTCGGCACGCTCAATCGCGAAATCACGTTCGGTTTCTACTCCGGCGGCTGGCGTGAGTTCAGCACCTCCGGCCTCAACCTGGAGAGAACCACCTGGTATCACATCGCCGCCACCTTCGACAGCGCCAGCGGTGATGTCATCCTGTACCTGAACGGCGCAGAGGTTCTGCACCGAACCGCGTCAGCCAAGCCCCTGGCCAACACGGAGGACCTCTATATCGGGAGGAGCCAATATGGTGAATATTGGGAGGGCAGGCTGGA
>JANQGB010000911.1 GCA_028277545.1 Phycisphaerae bacterium
GCCAGGGCCGGAGATTCTCCACATGTCGGTCGACGAGCACCCACGTAACGGTGAGGGTCCGCTTGCCGATGCGCCGGCAGGCGGCACGGCGCCGCCCGAAGTTGGGAAGACACCGGAGCAGAAGGCCGGTGCCGACGCCGCGACTAAGCGATCGCCAGGCAGCACCGCCAAGCCGGCGACCAAATCGGCCGGGAAGGCTGCGGCCAAGAAGCCTGCGGCAGAACCGGCGCCTGCCGAACCAGGACGGCGCGGGCAGGTGGCCCGGCGAAAGCTGGTGTGGTTCGGTGTGTTCGGCTTCATCTTCGCCTGCCTGGCGGCGACGGTGCGGTTCTTCTTCCCGCGGGCCATCTTCGAACCCAAGACGCGGTATCGCATCGGGTACCCGGCGGACTATGGCTTCGGCGTAAGCACCAAGTGGCAGGCTGCCCGGCGCATCTGGGTGGTACGGGACAGCGGCGGCCTGTACGTCATCTTCGCCAAGTGCACACACCTGGGCTGCACACCGGACTGGAAGGAAACGGACAACAAGTTCAAATGCCCTTGCCACGGCAGCGGCTTCGATACCGAGGGCGTCAACTTCGAGGGGCCGGCCCCCCGGCCGCTCGAACGCTTGCACGTCGAGATTGACGCCTTGGGGCAGATAGTTGTGGACCAGTCAAAGACCTACGGTGGGCCCACGCTGACAGCGGCTCGCCAGGCCTGGAAGAAAGAGGGCGCTTTCGTGCAGGTGTAACGGCCTGTCTCGCATGGGCGGCCAGGGCCTTCGTCTCGGGGTCCACCAGATGTAAACCGCCGGTTCCGGCCAAGGCCGGGCGCGCCACACCGCGGAAGCCGGGTGACGCCCGGGGCCCTGCCAGCCGGCGACGCAGGCGCGTAATGCCGCATGCAGTCAGGCAGCGCGCGGATGGCACATCCGACGGCTGTGAATCGTCCGCACCCTGCCAGGGAGTCGGGCATGGCTGACATGGACACCAAAGGCAAGAAGGGGCCGGCCCCAGGGGAGGACGCTCCGGGCGTGGCGGATAAACTGCGCGAAGCGCCCGAACTACTCAAGTCCCCCAAGGATGGGCAGGTCTGGAAGTCGGTCATCCGTCACAAGCTGGACGATACGCCGCGGACCCGGGCCCTGGCGGTGTTGAGCAACGTCTTCATCCACCTGCACCCTTCACGAATCAACCGCGACGCCGTCCGCTACTCCTTCACCTGGGGAATGGGCGGAATCACCTTCTTCCTCTTCGTCATACTGACACTCACCGGCATCTACCTGATGTTCTATTTCCACCCATCGAAGGTGCAGGCCTTTAGGGACATTCTGTACCTGCGGCACGACGTACCCTTCGGCAACCTGCTCCGCAACATGCACCGCTGGGCGGCCCACGCCATGATCATAACCGTGTGGCTGCACATGTTCCGGGTGTTCCTTACCGGCTCCTACAAGAAGCCGCGGGAGTTCAACTGGGTCGTGGGCGTGTTACTGCTCACGCTGACCATGCTGCTGTCTTTCACCGGGTACCTGCTGCCCGACGATCAGCTCGGTTTCTGGGCAGTAACGGTAGGCACCAACATGGCCCGGGCCACGCCGCTCATCGGCCACGAAGGGCCGTTCGGCCCGGAGCTGGGCTTCACCGCTTACAACGACGTCCGTTTCGCCCTGCTGGGCGGGTCGATCGTCGACGCCAACGCCCTGCTGCGGGCGTATATCTGGCACTGTATTGCCATTCCAGCGATAGCGTCGGTGTTCATGATCGTGCACTTCTGGCGGGTGCGCAAGGACGGCGGCATATCAGGTCCGGCGCCGTTCGTCCTGGCTTCGGAGGTCGCCAAGCGGAAGAAGTAGGTCGAGCACGGCGTTTGCGTGGCTCGAGGGCCCCGGAAGAGGATCCGTCCCATGGACTGGCATCAGCTTTGGGAAATCGCGTCGGCACCCGACAACATCCCCATCGTGCTGTTGATGCTGCTGGTGCCTTTCTATTGCTGGTATGGTTTGCGCCAAGCCGTTCAGAATGACAGGATCATAGAGCAACTGGAGGCTGATCCAGAGCTGGCCAAGACCCACCATCGCACGCGATTCCCCTACAAGAAGGGCTGGCCTCAGTTGGTGCACGTCTGGCCTTACCTGCTGAAGATTGAGTTCCTGGCAGCGATCATCGTCACGGTCATTCTGCTGGTCTGGTCCATCGCGATTGACGCGCCGCTGGAGGAGCCGGCCAACCCCAACCTGACCATGAACCCGGCCAAAGCGCCGTGGTACTTCCTGGGCCTGCAGGAGATGCTGGTCTATTTCGACCCCTGGCTGGCTGGCGTGGTTTTTCCGACGCTGATTGTCCTGGGCCTCTGCGTCATTCCCTACTGCGACGTGAACCCGCTGGGCAGTGGGTACTACACCTACAAGCAGCGCCGCTTCTCGCTCTGGGTGTTCCTGTTCGGATTTCTGGTGCTCTGGCTGCTGCTGATAATCATCGGCGTCTTTGTTCGCGGACCGGGGTGGATGTGGTTCTGGCCGGGCGAGACCTGGGATCATCACCGGCAAATCTTCGAGACCAACCGGGACCTGCACACCATCTTCGGAATAACCGGCGGCACGGCCGCGATCCTGTTTGGCGGAGGAGTGGTTCTCGGTTACGTGGTGCTGACCGCGGCCGCCATTCACTGGCTCTTCAAGCGATTTAAGGCCAACGAGTACGCTCGGATGAACATCGTGCAGTACGCGATCATGCACTTCTTCCTGATCGCGATGATCGCCCTGCCGGTCAAGATCGTGCTGCGGCTGGTATTCCGTATCAAGTACGTGTGGGTGACCCCGTGGTTCAACATCTGAGCGCTGGCCGCCGGGGATGCGGCGGCAGCGCGTTGAGCTGTGGTTGAGGGAACGGCAACTGAGATGGATACCGAGAAGTCCAACCCGGAGCGAGATCCAGTGGTCGAGGGCTCGCTGAGCCGACCGCTGGCGCTGGCTTCGCTTCTGTTGATCGTGACCACCTGCTGGGCGGCGTACGACGAATTCTACGGCCGGCGGCCGTGGAAGGAATACGGCCCGCGCTTCAACGTGCTCTACCGCAAGCATCTCGAAACGCTCAAGGGCAGTCAGCAGGCCCGGGAGCAGTCCGTGCGCGGCATGGCCGGCTTTGTAGAGCTGCAGGAGGCTCTCCGGCTGGCCGAGGACGAGTCGCGGCAGCGCTACGGCGAAGTCAACGACCGGCTCAACACGGTCATCAACCCGCAACTGGCCGCCCTGACCGGCGTGCTGGCCGAAGCCCGGAGCCTTGTAAACTCGCTCACCTACAAACTGGAGGTGGCTTCGTCCGAGGCCCGTAAGACGGAGTTGCGCGAACGGATCAGGACGGAGAAGGCCCGCAGGCTTCGCGTAGACCTGCCGGACGACCCGGGGCAATCGCAGGTTGTCGAGTACAGCTACGAGGAGCTGAGCCGCGAGGTCGCCCGCCTCAAGGACGAGAAGGGCGCGCTTCGCGCGGAGCTGGGTGCACTTCGCCAGCCGGCACAGGAACTGCGCCGCAAGCAGGACGCCTTCCTTCGCCGCCACCTGGAAGGACTCAGCGAAGAGAAGATTGACGGGCTCCTGCGTGCCCAGGCCGACGCCAACCTCGACATCACGTCCAAGCAACTGGTCAACGACCGCGCCGGCCTGGTGGACCGGTGCGAGATGTGTCATCTGGCCATCCGCTCGCCCGTGCCGGTCAGTCGGGCCGACGTGGGCGGCGAAGGCGTCTTCACCAGCCACCCGCGCATGGGGGAACTGTTGGGCACCCACGATCCGGAAGTGTTCGGCTGTACGCCCTGCCACGGCGGCAATGGCCGGGCGCTGACCAGTGTGAAGGAGGCCCACGGGCGATACAAACACTGGCTATGGCCCCTGCACTACGCGGAGAACCACGAGTCCGGCTGCCTGCAGTGTCACGAGGATGCCCTTCATCTCGCCGGGGCACCGGTTCTCAACCGCGGCAAGGAGCTCTTCCGCCACCACGGCTGCTGGGGATGCCACCGGCGAGAAGGCTTCGACCTGGAGCGCGAGGCGCTCAAGGGAATCGACCAGAGCCTGCTGTCCGTCAAGACGCGCCGCGTGCAATACGAAAAGGAAATCGACCGGGCCATGCGACTGGCCGACGACCCGGCGACGCCGGACGACGACTTGCCCGCCCTGCGTGCCCGGGAAGAGGAGATGACACTCAAGCTCAGTTCGCTGGACGCCGAGGAGCAGCAGATCTCACTTCGGCGGCGGAGCCTGAACCGGGCCCGCAAGGACGTGGCTCCCAACCTCAAGGAGATCAGGGCCAAGATCAAGCCCGAATGGGTCCCGGTATGGATCAAGGACCCCAAGGCCTTTCGCCCGAGCACCCGCATGCCGGAGTTCCGCCTGCCCGCCGACCACGTCGAGGCCATCGCCGCGTTTGTTTGGCAGGCCGGCGTCGAGCCCCAAGGCAGCGCTCAGCCGCCCGGCGACGCGGAGAGCGGCCGGGCGCTCTTCGAGACCCGCGGTTGCCTGGGTTGTCACTCCGTGAATGGCCAGGGCAGTTCGTTCGCCGCCGATCTGTCACGCGAGGGCGAGAAGGCCAACTACGACTACCTGGCCCGCTGGGTCCACAACCCGCGCGAACGCCAGTTGCCGTATTGCCAGGTCTGCCGTCGCGACATCACGCCGGCAGACTACAACCAGGCGGGCCTGCCCTTCCGGTTCGATGTGGACAACTCGCGCTGTCCCGTATGCAGCAGCGAAATGCAGGTGCAGAATCAGACGGTCATGCCCAGTCTGCGCCTTACGGCTTCCGAGGCGCGGGATATCGCCAGCTTCCTGATGACCCTGCGCACCGATGCCACGTACGAGTCGGTCGACTACATGAATGACGAACGCCTGTTCGAAAAGGGCAAACAACTGGTGGCCCATTACGGCTGCATGGGCTGCCACGAGATCGCCGGCATGGAGCACCTCGGCAAGATCGGGACCGAACTCACCAAGGAGGGCAGCAAGCCGATCGAGCGCCTCGACTTCGCCCTCAAGACCCGCGAAGCGAAGTCTGAGGGTTGGTACAACCACAAGGGTTTCTTCGAGAACAAGCTGGCCGACCCGGCCTTCTTCGATGAAGGCAAGGAGAAGCCCGATCCGCTCGAGAAGCTCAAGATGCCCGACTTCGGGCTGAGCCGGGAGGACCTGCGGGCGCTTACCACCTTCCTGCTGGGGTCGGTGGACTCCCAGCTTCCCGCACAGTTCTACCATAACCCTACCGGGCCCGCGCGGGACATCATGGAGGGCTGGTGGATCATCAAGAAGTACAACTGCATCGGCTGTCACGAGGTGGTACCGGGCATGAAGCCGGAGATTCAGCGGTTGGCGCGCTACCAGGGCGAAGACAAGGTGCTCGCCCCCCCCAGCCTGGTCGGCCAGGGCGCCAGAACCGACCCGCTGTGGTTGGCGGACTTTCTGAGGAATCCGGCCCTGTGCGACATCGGCATCCACCGCAACGGCATCCGGGCCTACCTGCAGGTCCGCATGCCGACCTTCACCTTCTCGGAGGGCGAGATCAGCACGCTGGTTCGATTCTTCAACGCCCTGGCGAAACAGCCGCTGCCCTACCCCAGGGTTCGGCCCAAGCTCCTGGCAGGCAGCGAGCTCGAAGCCGCCAGGGCGGCGTTTCACGTCTCGGACTGTCTGAAGTGCCACGCCGGCGGCGATTCGACCACTTTCGATGAGCAGATCATCGCCCCCAGCTTCCTGTCCGGTCCGCAACGACTCAAGCCGCTGTGGATCGAGCGCTGGCTGGTGGACCCCGCCCGCCTGATGCCGGGCACCCGGATGCCTACCGGGCTCTTCCGTCGCGAGCACGACCGCTGGGTCATCCTGGGCCAGATCCCCGACGTGGTAAAGGACTATCCGGGCGATCACGTGCAGTTGTTCGTGCGGTACCTGATGCAGTTCGACGAGACAGAAGCGAGCACCCTGGAGAGCATGCAATGACACATAAAGGGACAGTCTGTGGCATCGTAGTGCTGGCGGTGGTCCTGGGAAGCGTGGCCTGTCGCGAGCCGGACGACCCGGCTGAGAGCAGCGAAGCGGCGCCGACGGTAGCCGCCGGGGACAAGGGTAAGCCGGTCTTCCCCAAGGCCCAGGCGACGGCCTCCATTTCCGGGCAGGCCTTCTACGACGGAGAGATACCGACGCCGAAGGCCCTGCGAATACAGGGCGACAAGTTCTGCGAGCACCACGCGGCAGACAATCCGCCGAAGAGTGAGGCCTTGCTGGTCAACAGCGACAACACGCTGCGCAACGTGCTGGTGCACGTCACCAAGGGCGTCGACCAGTGGCAGCACGCCGTCCCCGGTGAGCCGGTGGTCGTAACCCAGAAGAACTGCACCTACGTGCCGCACGTGTTCGGCATCCAGGTCGGCCAGACGCTGCAGGTCACCAGCGCGGACGACACGACCCACAACGTCCACTTCATCGGCACCAAGAACCGGGAGTTCAACCTGACCCAGAGACAGGGGCAGATGGACGAAAAACGCTTCACCCGGCGGGAGGTGGGCACGGCCTTCCTCAAGTGCGACGTCCACAGTTGGATGAAGGCCCACGTCGGCATTCTCACCCATCCGTTCTACGCGGTGACAGGCGATGGAGGCAACTTCGATCTCGGCGGGCTCCCGCCCGGAGAATACGAGGTCGAGGCCTGGCACGAGACGCTCGGTGTCCAGACCAGGCAGGTCACGCTCCAGGACGGGGAGGCGGCAAAGCTGGAGTTTCGTTTCGCGGCCAAGTAGGCAAGGGGCTCGTTTGGATTATGAATGCCGACCGACCCGCAGGAGTGACATCCAGGATCGCCCGGCCCGCCGTTGCGGTGCTTGGCGCGATGGCCGCGCTGGCCATGTGTTCCTCTGCCTCGGCTGCGGAGTCGTTCAACTGGTGGCTGCCGGAAAACATCTCACCGGCCGGCGAGGAGGTGGACCGCATCTTCTTCGTCATCCTGGTGCTCACCGGCCTGACGTTCGTGCTGACCGAGGCCTTGCTGGTCTATTCACTGCTCCGGTTCCGCCACAAGGAGGGGCGCAAGGCCCGCCACGTTCACGGAAACCACTGGCTAGAGACCGGCTGGACGGCCGGAACGGCGGTGATCCTTCTCTTTCTGGCCCTCTACCAGGTGCCGGCCTGGAACCGGTTGAAGATGACCCGCCCCTCGGAAGACGGCGCGGTGCTGGTCCAGGTCTTGGCCGAACAGTTCAAGTTCCACTTCCGCTACGCCGGGACGGACGGCGAGTTCGGCACGGCGGACGACGTGACCCAGATCGCCGAACTCCACGTGCCGGTGGATAAGGACGTGATCCTCACCATGCGTTCGAAGGATGTCATCCACAGCCTGTTCATGCCGCACTTGAGATTCAAGCAGGACGTGCTGCCGGGTGCGACCATCGAATCCTGGTTCCAGGCTGGCAAGACAACCGGCACAGCGCGGTCCGAGCGGGACGATCAGGAGTTCGATTACGAGATAGCCTGCGCCGAGCTCTGCGGTAACAGCCACTACACCATGCGCGGCATCCTCGTTGTGCACGACCAGAGCGCGTTTGATGACTGGCTGGCGAAGGAGTCGAGCGCCGCTGCCGACTACGAGCCGCCCGAGGTGTGGCAACACTGGGAGAAGAGCGTGGCCAGGGCTGTGACGACCGGAGAGGAACATCTCTAAGCGCGCCATCTGCGGAGGCTGCCCGTGCAATCCAGCGACCCGAACATCGAGGCCCTCACCGCCCATGAAGGCGCAGGACATCACCCGGGCTTCATCCGCAGGTACATCTTCTCCACGGACCACAAGGTCATCGGCATCCAGTTTCTGCTTACCGGCCTGACGTTGTTCGTGCTGGGCGGAGCCCTGGCCATGCTGATCCGCTGGCAATTGGCCTGGCCTTATGACCTGCCCGCCGGACACCTGTTTCCCAAGGCGGTGACCAAGGCCGCCACGGTCGATTCTCCGGGACCGTTGGCCAAGAAGGCCGGACTCCGGGAGGGTGATCTGATTCTCTCCGTGAACGGCCGGCAGATCCCCAACACCGAGTTGCTGGGCAAGGTGCTCAGCCGTCGTCAGCCGGGAGAGAAAGGGACTATATCCTTCCGCCGCGGCGAGGCGGTCGAGTCAGTCAAGGTGCAGTTCGGCCACAACAACCAGTTCGGAATCCTCACCCGGGATGCGGAGCTGGGGGCCGTCGTGACCACCGCTAAACAGACCTCCTACACCATGGACGGCGGCTACTACGCCATGCTGCTGACCATGCATGGGTCGGTGATGATCTTCTTCGTGATCATACCGCTGCTGAACGGCGCCTTCGGCAACTTCCTGATACCGCTGCAGATCGGCGCGCGCGACATGGCCTTCCCGGTCTTGAACATGCTGTCTTACTGGCTGGTCTGGCCATCGCTGATCATCATGATGATCGGCTTCTTCGTCGAGGGCGGGCACGCGGCCGCCGGGTGGACTGCGTACCCGGCGCTGTCCAGCCTGCTCTTCAGCCCCGGGTTCGGCCAGACCTGCTGGTTGACATCGCTGCTCATCCTGGGCTTCTCGTCCATCATGGGAGCGGTCAACTACCTGACCACCATCCTGCGCCTGCGGGCCCCGGGCATGACCATGTTCCGCCTGCCACTCAGCACCTGGGCGCTGTTTATCACCGCCATTCTCACTTGCCTGGGCACCCCGGTGCTGGCATCGGCCCTGTTGATGCTGTTGCTCGACCGAACGCTGGGCATGACCTTCTTCACGCCCTCCGGGCACGGGCAGGTGCTGCTCTGGCAGCATCTCTTCTGGTTCTACTCGCACCCGGCGGTCTACATCATGATCCTGCCGGGCATGGGCATGGTCTCGGACATCATCTCCGCCTGTGCCCGCAAGCCCATCTTCGGCTACAAGCCGATGGTCTACGCCATCGCCGCTATCGCCGGGCTGGGGTTCATCGTGTGGGGCCACCACATGTTCCAGAGCGGCATGAATCCGGCACTGGGCATGACCTTCATGATCTCGACGATGATGATCGCCCTGCCCTCGGCCATCAAGACCTTCAACTGGCTGGCGACACTGTGGCGATCAAACATGCGACTCACGCCCGCCATGCTGAACGCCCTGGCGTTCGTGTCCATGTTCGTCATCGGCGGGTTGAGCGGGATATTCATGGCCTCGACGCCGGTGGACATCTATATTCACGACACCTACTTCATCGTCGGGCACATCCATTACGTGCTGTTCGGCGGGAGCATGTTCGCCATCTTTGCCGCGGTGCAGTACTGGTTCCCCAAGATGTTCGGGCGCATGATGAGCCGTCCGCTGGGCGTGGTTCACTTCGTGCTGACCTTCATCTTCTTCAACTGCACCTTCTTCCCCATGCACATCATAGGTATGGCCGGTTTCCCGCGCCGCATCGCCGTAGGCTGGGACAAGGTGGCCGAGGTCGGCTACCACTACCTCCGCGACGTGCAGTACCTCAACGAGTTCATGACTCACAGTGCCTTCGCCCTGGGCGCGGTGCAGGTGCTCTTCGCCCTCAATTTCATCTACAGCCTCTTCGCCGGCAAGAGAGCCGAAGCCAACCCCTGGCAGGCCAACACCCTCGAATGGTGCGCCGCGCCATCGCCTCCGCCGCACGGGAACTTCGGGCCGCAGTTGCCGACCGTCTATCGCGGCGCCTACGAGTACGCCTCGCCGCTGGTGGCGGAGGACTACCTGCCACAGACTCGGATGGTGGAGACGTGATGGAGACCAGCCACAACTCGCGGAAGGTCCTGCGGGACGACTCCCGGCCGCGGGAGGTCCGCCAGACAGGCTGTTGTATCGCCGTGGTGGTGATCGCGCTGTTCGTGGCTGCGTTCGTAGCGAAGTGGTTGGGGTGGCTGCCCTCACCGCTTGCGCAGTAAAGGGAGACGCTAGCGATGTCTGTGGCTGTAACGCCGCTGGAATCTGCCCCGCCCGCCGGGCCGAGCATCACGTCCGGCAAGCTGGGCATGTGGATCTTCCTGGCCTCCGAGGTGATGTTCTTCAGCGGGTTGATCGGCACCTACGTCGTGCTCCGCGTCAGCGCCCCCGATCAGTTCCATCCGGACAAGTTGATTCACAAGCTGAACGTTCCCCTGGCCACGGTGAACACCGCCGTGCTGATCTGCAGCAGTTTCACCATGGCGCTGGCCGTCCACGCGGCGCAAGGCCGGAACGATCGCAACGTCCGCAGGTTCCTGCTGGTCACAGCCCTGCTGGGCATCGTCTTCTGCGTTCTCAAGGGCGTGGAGTACAATGAGAAGTTTTCGCACGGCGTAGGCCCCAGTACATCCATCTTTTATTCATGCTACTTCGCTGCAACCGGCGTACATCTGACCCACGTAATCGGCGGGGTCGTCCCGCTGTTGATGTTCGCGGCACTGGCCGGCAGCGGGCGATTCACCAGGCCCGGCAACATCACGGTCGAGTTGCTGGGGCTCTACTGGCACTTCGTGGACATCGTCTGGATATTCCTGTTCCCCTTGCTGTATCTGCTCAGGTGACCGCGGCGCAGCGCAACACGGAGAGCTGAACATGACCGGAGCCAGTGCGCACGACCAGGCAACGCGACGCTACGTCAACATATTCGGCGCCTTGATGGTGCTGACCGCGGCCACCGTAGGTGTCTACTACATCAACCTGGGGCACGCAGGCGGGATTATCGTGGCCATGGCCATCGCCTCCTGTAAGGCGACGCTGGTCGCGCTGTACTTCATGCACCTGAAGTTCGAGATTCGCTCCATCTACATCGTGGTTGGCGTACCGTTGGTGCTGACGGTGCTGCTGATTGTCGCACTGCTGCCGGACATCGGGTATCCCCAATGAGCCGGTCCGCGCTGGCAAACAACGGAGAGCGGGTAGTCACATGAACTGTAACAAACCGCGCCTGCACCTGGTTCTCTGGAGCCTGCCGCCGGTGCTCCTTCTGGCCCTGCCGGTGGCCTACGCCTGGAGCCGGTTGCAGGGCGATGCCACCGGCCAATCGCTGACCTCTGCGTCCACTGGCGAAGTCCAGCAGCGAATTCTGGGAACGGTGCCGGAGTTCGAATTGACCGACCGGCATGGCCGCACGATTCGCCATTCCGACCTGCTGGGCAGGGTCTGGGTCGCGGACTTCATCTTCACCAACTGCGCCGGGACCTGCCCGGTCATGACGCAGCGGATGGGCGAGCTACTCGCGGAGCTGAAGGACGTTGATAACGTGCGTGTGGTGTCCTTCAGCGTCGATCCCGAGCGGGACAAGCCGGAGACCCTCGACGACTACGCCAACCGGCACAAGGCGGACGACCCCCGCTGGCACTTCCTGACCGGCGACCGCAAGACCGTGTACGGTCTGTCACGCGAGGGATTCCGGCTGGCAGTTGGTGCCGTGCCGCCCGAGGAACTCCGACCCGGCGACGAGGCGATTCTGCACAGCGACCGTTTCGCCCTGGTGGATCAACGGGGGCGCGTACGCGGCCTCTACCGTGGCATCGGCCCGGAAGGTGGCGACGCCATCCGACGACTTGCCGAGGACGTCCGCCGCCTGATCAGCGATCCACCGCCATGACTCTGGAGGACCTGCCCGCTGTGAACGCCTCGCTCAACGCCCTGACAGCCATGCTGATCTCGGCGGGCTACGTCTGTGTCAGGAGTGGGAAGCTCACCGCACACAAGGCACTGATGTTGCTTGCGGTGCTGACCTCCGCCTGTTTCCTGGCGTCGTACCTTACTCACCACCTGCTTGGCCAGCCCCGGAGATTCCAGGGCACGGGGTGGCTGCGAGGAGCCTACCTGGCGGTGCTGACAACGCACATGGCCCTGGCCGCGGCGGTGGTGCCGATGGTGCTGACCAGCCTCTACCACGGTCTGCTGAACCGGGTCGGCCAGCACGTACGGATTGCCCGCTGGACCCTCGGCATTTGGCTGTACGTATCGGTTACGGGCCTCGTAGTCTACGCATCGCTCTACTCGACCGGAGGGCACGCACGCTACACAGACTCCCTGAGCGCCAGCCCGGACGGCGATGAATCGCCCACCGACTTCGATCATGGCGCGGCCCGCGAGAACGGGCGCGTCTTCCGAACGCAGCGCGAGCTGCGTGGTGCACCCGCCAGTGCGGAGCCGGCGGGTGTAACGTCCGGACTGGCCAACACCGGTTTGACCGGCGACAGCCGGACCTCTACAGTCCGGATGCAGCTCAGGGGGGCCGAATGACCAGGATTAGCGTCATTGCGTTCGGGTGCCTGTTGGCGATCGCGTTGTGCCCTGCGCCTGCGGCGGCCTGTCCGAGCTGCAAGGTTGCCGTGCAACAGGACGGCACCGGCGCCGACGGCGCGCTTTCAGCCAATTCCGCCCGGGGCTACTACTGGAGCATCCTGGCCATGCTGACCATGTTGTCGCTGGTGGCGGCGGGCCTGGTTCGGCTGATGATACGCGCCAGCCGGGAAGTACCGTCGACACCGGCCGCCTGCGGACAGACAGCGGGTGCTGCCGATTCAGAGCCGGCTTGCTCCGGCAGGGTGTCTTGATGAAGCACCAGGCTCCTGAAGCACTGCCTCTCGCCGCCGGCGAAGGCCGGTCCGGACGCCAGGACGCCTCGCGATCCGGCGGCGGGCCTAGGCGCTGGCCGGTCTTGCTGATCCTGGCCGCCACCCTGCTTGTGCCCGCCCTGTTCTGGCGCCAGGTGTGGTGGGGGGCGCCGCTCGACGATCAGGAGTTGGAGCAGCGACTCAGCAAGTCGCAGAACATCCGCGAGCTGCAGCACGCCGTCGAGGATTTGTCGCGGCGTATACAGGAGAAGCCGGAGAGTGCCCGCGCCTTCTACCCGAAGGTCACGGCTCTGGCCGATCATCCCGAGGCGCTGGTGCGTTCTGCCGCGGCCTGGGTGATGGGCGAGGCCAGCGACCATGAACCCTTCCGAGACCGGTTGCGGTATCTGCTTACGGACACCGAGCCGGTGGTTCGATACAACGCCGCCCTGGCCCTGACACGATTCGCCGACGCCTCCGGAAGGCACGTACTCCGCGAGATGCTCAGGCCTCATGTGGTGCAGGCCACCTGGGCCGGCGACGCTGGAGGCGGCACCGTGGCGGATGTGTTGCGGCCGGGTGACCCGGTTCGCGCCCAGACCCAGGTGGCGCTGGTCAACGTGGCCGGTGGAAATCGAACGGCGATCCTGGCCCCACTGGCCGGACGCCTGGTGAAGGTGAAGACCAGTGCCGGGCAATACATCAGCCGCGGAGCAGAGATCGGTGCCATCGCCCCAAACGCCGATCAGGTTTGGGCGGCGCTGCGCGGACTCTACCTGGTGGGTGGCAACGAAGACTTGGAAGACGTCGACCGATTCACCGAGCCGCCGCCTCACTTCCCTGCACGGGTCGCACAGCAGGCCAAGGCCTCAGCGGAGGCCATTCGTCAGCGCGGTGGGTCAGGCTGATCGTCGCCGCGGCGGGCCGCGGCCCGGCCGCCGGCGAACCGGCATCGCATCGCCCGGTACGCGGCGATTGAGAAAAAGGAGGACGGATGAATCCCTCCACCGAAGGTCAGCTCATCGTCAAGCAACAGCCCGTGTCGCAGGGACGCACGGACCTCCGCAAGCGAAAACCGAAGCGCTTGGCGATAATCAACGAGTGCTGCACCGGTTGTGCGGGCTCCCCCGCCTGCGTCGAATATTGCCCGGTCGAGGCGTGCATGTTCTGGATCCCGGATGAGGACCATGCGCCCTTCGGCAGGATAGAAATCGACAAGACCACCTGCATCGGGTGTGCGCGATGCACCAGCAAGGGCCCGGACGGGGCGTTCCTCGAAGGCTGCCCCTGGGACGCCATCGAGATGGTGGACACTGCCCAGTGGGAAGCAGAGCATGGCGTGGAATTGCCCGACAAACCTGATCAGCCGGTTGAGCAATGGATGTCCGTCTCCCAGACTCATGTATGATCCGGGCAGCGTTGCACCATCGCCACGTGCACGACTTGAGCGCCATGCACGGCCCGGCTGGCGGTGTTACACATATGAAGCTGACCTTCTTCACCAAGCCTGACTGCACCCTCTGCGATTCGGCCTGGTTCGTCATCGACAAGATCGCTCCGCTGTTCGGGGCTGTCGTTGAGAAGGTAGACATCACAACACCTGCGCACCGGCGATGGTTCGAGCTCTACAAGCACGACATCCCCGTGGTGCACCTCGACGGCAACGAGATCTTCCGGCACAAAGTGAGCGAAACGGAGTTGCGCCGTCTTCTCGAGGAGCGCAGGTGAGCCTTACGCGGCACGAACCGCCTGTTCTGCGAACGCTATCACGGAACCGGCACGCCTCGTTCTGCCCTGCGTGCCTGCGCAACCAGCATGCCGGCCAGCATCAACCCGCAGCCGAGCAGCTCGCGGCCACCTAGCGTCTCACTCAACACCAACCAGCCGGCGAGCGCCGCGAAGACCGCCTCCAGACTCAAAAGGATGGCGGCGTGAGCGGCCGGTGCCTCGCGCTGGGCGACAACCTGCAGCGTGAACGCCACCGCCACGGAAAGCCCCCCGCTATACAGAATCGCCCATCGAGCGGCCAGCACGTTCGTCAAGTAAAGCTCTTCTGTAAGCCCCGCGGCTATGCCAGCCAGCACGGCTCCGGTCGCGAACTGCAGAGCAGCCAGCTTGAGTGGCTCTGTCCGGGGAGCCAGGTAGCCGATGATGAGCACGTGGGCCGCCCAGAAGAACGCACAGGCCAGGACGAAGCAGTCGCCCCGGTTCATGCGCAAGGTGCCTGTCACGCTGAGGAAATAAAGTCCGACAGCGGCCAAGCCAGCGCCGCTCCAGGTCCAGATGCCGACGCGGCGCCTTAGCAGGAGGCCCATTATGGGCACCAGGACGACGTACAGGCCCGTGATGAAACCCGCCTTGCCGGCCGTGGTGTACACCAGCCCGATCTGCTGCAGCCCGGCGGCGATGAAGAGCACTACTCCCGCAAGTCCGCCGCCGAGCAGGTAGACTCGCAGAGCGGGACCTGGGCCCGCCGCGCTGTTCGAGGGCCCGCTGCGGCTTATCAGGATGGCGGGCAGCAGCACCATCGCTCCGATGGCGAAGCGGAGGCTGTTGAAGGCCATCGGGCCTAAATGGTCCATGCCCAGGCGCTGGGCCACGAAGCCACTGCCCCAGATGGCCGCCGCCAGCAGCAGGAGCGCGTCAGCCCTGAGGGCGCCAAGCTTCATTACCCCCATTCTCCCTCCAGTTTCGCTCAGCCGATCCGGCCATCTTTATCTAGGTCCTCGCCAAAATGTTCCTCCAGTCTGACAATGAGAGAGTTGAGCAACTGGCGAGTGTCGCTCAACGCCGACTCCAGAGCTTTCACCCTTACTTCCAAGTCCTCCGACCGCGTATTCTGCTCGCTGATTTGGCTTTGCTGGATCAAATCCCAGAAGAGTCCCATCGCGTGTCTCCTGCCACAAATCACATGGGGCGAACGGATACCCTGCTCATTCTGAGCCTGCTTCGACGAAGCAGCATATCATGCCAGCCAAGCGCGTGCGATGCAGTCACCGTATCGTGGCCGCCGTGCAACGCGGAATAGGGTAGCGTTAACTGACACTTGAACCCACCCCCCGTTGACGCGCGTCGCCGTACCCATGGCCACGCGCTGGTGGTGATGTTTGTTAGCGGAGTGGTGGTAACGAGTTGTGACCAAATGACTGCCCGACAAGCCTGCTCTGAGTCGGCGCAGACAGCCCATACCCGTACAGCACAGCGCGCGTCTTTGCAACACTTTGATAACGTACTAATTTATCTCAACTGATTGAGAGAGGTAGCGAAGCCTCAGTTCACTCGATCCTTAGCAAGTGCCATTCCATTACTCGCCATGATTGACGGTGGCACGCCGGCAATTGCGGCTGATTCCGCCGTAACAGTGATTCTTGCCCTAATTGGCGCTTGGAGAGCGTCGGCTTTGAGGTTATATTACAAGTAACTGGAGTGTACGGAACGTGGTCACGGGCCACATCCAGTGTGCCATCTCGGGGACTAAGCATATATGAGGGCGTCATGCCATCCAAAAGAGCTTCCGTCTCACGCGGATTCACGCTGATTGAATTGCTGGTCGTAGTCTCGATCATCGCACTGCTGATCGCGATTCTGCTCCCGTCCCTGTCCAAAGCCCGCAAACAGGCCAGAGCATTGGTCTGCCTCACCAGCATGCGCGGCTTAGCGACCGGCGCATTCACGTACGCATCGGGCTGGGGCGTCTATCCACCGAGCCTGTCGAACTTCGCCGATTCACCGAACCCGGGCGTGCGAGCCCTGCGGTGGAACGGGGGCCTGGACTGGCTGGGAATTGGCGATCAGCAAGGTGAGTTCATCGAAGGCACCAGGCACGACCCGCAGTCGGGTAATCCCAAGGGGTTCACCGCAGCGCCACGATTCGGCGCGCTGTGGAAGTACGCCAGCCAGGAGAAGCTATACCTGTGCCCGGAAGACAAACCAGGGATCATGGACAGCACGGCCGTGCTGGGCGGGGGCGGCAATGGTAAGTTTAGCTACACAATCTTCTCCAACTTAGGCCTCCGGTCGCCGGAGCGCATCCCGTCCAGGCTGGCCGAGACGATTGGCAGCTCGCGAGGTGACGATCCCACTCCCCGGCGGCTCACCACGCGGGCCTTCGCCAACGTCCCCATCTTCGTCGAAGAACACCCCGTGGGCATCAACGACAAGAGCGCCAACGGGCACATGGAGGGCAACTTCAACTTCAACACGGACTTTGTCGTATCGCGGCATGGGCCCTTCCAGAAGCGTCTGGGTGTAAAACCCGTAAGCGGGGAACTGGCGGTCTTTCCGCAGGGCACGACCAACATCGGCTTTGCCGACGGCCATGCGGAATACGTCAAGGTCAACTACGGATTTACCGCGTCGCACGTTCGCCCCGTCGCGGCCGACGGGCAAGGGCTTAGCGGCATTCCCTACACAGCTCAAGGTCTCTTATACCACTACGGTATCGAGTACGAAGTCATCACGATCGATTAGCGCCGCCCCTCTGGAGGTCGGCAGAGAAGCAGCAACACAGTCAAGACAATTCAGCGAGGTCAGGTTCTCGGGCAGTGGGCGGTGTGCGCCCACGGACCGAACAGGGGATAGCTGCCGGAGGAGTGAACGGTGATAGCGAAAAAGAGAAGTGTGTGTGCGGCGGCAGTGGCCGCTCTGTGGATCGTTGTGCCAGGCTATGCGCAGTTTGCCGAACCGATTACCGGCTTCGAGACGGACCGGGACGGCGGAACTCTGGAGGCTCAGCCTGCGTCGTTTGACGACCTCAGGGTCGTCATGTTCCAGGACCCGGCCGAGGCGGATGTGACCGCGGCCAACGTCGTGCCAGACATCACGCCGGCGGAAGGCGAGCTCCCCTCGACGGAGGAGTCGTTCGTCGCCGAGTTTACCGGCGACGGGTTCTTCGGTGCGGATGGAAGCACGCAGTTCCTCGACATTCGCTTCCAATGGGCAGACCCGTCCGACACCACACGGTGGGTGCTGGTCGAGACACTGCAGTCGCCCATCTGGGGCGACCCAGCGGTTCATCTCGAGGGCGTGGTGAGCATGAAGATCAACCTGCCCGACTGCTCGGCCTTCGAGTTTCCGGATCTCACCCGGCCAGCGCGGATCGGCGTGGCCATCCTGATCCGCGAGACGGGCAACGCCGTCCCGCAAGGATT
>JANQGB010000010.1 GCA_028277545.1 Phycisphaerae bacterium
TCGGCAGTTATCCGATCGTCCTCACCAACGGGGTTGACAGCAACTACGCTTTGACGCTGGTCAACGGCAGCCTGGAGGTCACGCCATCCGACCAGGTGATTACGTTCGGCGCCCTGTCCCCCACGACGTACGGGAGCTTTCCGTTCACGATCTCGGCGACGGCCAGTTCCGGCCTGCCTGTCTCGTTCCTGAGCTTGACACCAAGTGTGGCCATTGTGATCGGCAACATCGTAACACCAATTGCCGCGGGTACAGCGACGATCCGTGCGGTACAGAGTGGAAACAGCAACTACGCGGCCGCAACCATGGACCGAATCCTGACCGTCGCCAAGGCGCCGCTCTTTGTGACGGCCGACAACCAGACGCGCGCATACGGCGAACCGAACCCGGAGCTCACGTTCAGCTACGCGGGGTTCATCCTGTTCGAGAACGAGAGCGTGCTCGACACGCCGCCGGTCGCGTCCACGGTCGCCAACGCGCTCAGCCCCCCCGGGACCTATCCGATCACACTCGGCGGCGGGGTTGACAGCAACTACAGCTTCATCTACATCCCGGGTGCGCTGACGGTCTACAGCCTGGCACCGGATATCGATCAGGCCGGCCCGTTGACCGTGACCATGGACGAAGACGGCGCCCCGACGCCCTGGCAGGCCCCGACCGTCACGGCAACGTACAACGGCGGCGGCCAGCTCATGTGGTCGCTGTTGACCGGGCCGGCCCACGGCTGGGCGTCCGTCGACGGTAGCGGCACCAGTCCGGACATGTTCGTCTACATCCCCGACGGCGACTGGAGCGGCACGGACAGCTTCGTGATCCAGGTCACCGATGCGGAGGGCGACGGCGACTCCATCGAGGTCCAGGTTACCGTCGAGCCCAGCAGCACGCAGGGGATCATCGTCTCTGCACCACACGTAACGGTTGTCGAGGGCGGCACGGCGTCGTTTGATGCTCGCCTGTCCGCTCGTCCTCTGGGACCGGTTGAACTGGCCGTCGCAGTCGGAACTCGGACCGGCACCGTTGCTGTGGCTTCGGGCGCCACGCTCACGTTCTCCGTTCACGACTGGAACGTCCCCCAGACGGTCACGCTCCAAGGCCTCGATGATGCGGACTCCGCAAACGGGACGGCTACTGTGACCGTTTCCGACGCACTGGGCGTGCTTACCCAGCGCACCGTCAACGTTTCGATAATCGATGACGACGTGCAAGGCATCTGGTGCTCCTCCCGAAGCCTGGCGGTGACCGAAGGGCAGAGCGCAGCATTCGATGCTCGACTACTGCTGCCGCCCGCCGGGACGGTGAGTGTTACCTACGATTGCGCCTGCGGTGGCGATCTGGTCACACTGAGCTCGCGCGGGACCCTCAGCTTCGGCCCGGGCGACTGGGATCAGCCCCAAACCATCACCGTCACGGCGTTGGACGATGGGACACCCAACGACGGCTTCGCCCGCATTGCGCTCTCCGCAAGTGGCGTGGCTACCACCTACGTCGACGTTCGCATCACCGACGGCCGCACGGCTCAAGTTATCGATCTGGAGAACGGCTGGAACCTTGTCTCCATCTGCGTCGACGCAGGTTCCCAGAGCCTCAATGACATCTTTGCCGGTACCCGCACCGGGGCCATCTGGCGCTGGGATGCCGCGGCTCAGGCGTACGTCCGCGCCAATTCGGAGACCGTCGACCCGCTCCTCGGCTACTGGGTCTACAACAGCACTCGCGCCCCGGTCCGAGTCACCGTGCAAGGCCAGCGGCTCGATCCCGATCCGCGACACCTGCTGCTCAACTGGAACCTGATCGGGCCGCTCGAAGACTCCTTGACTCGCGCCACGCCGGGTCTCCTCGGCGGCGCTTGGATCTGGACCGGCGGCGACTTGTGGGGCTGCACCGATGCCTATTTCTCCGCTGCTGGTCATGAGACGCCCGATCTCTGGGGCTATGCCGACGCCAAGAACTTCAACGTCAACGCCGAACCTGCGGAGCTGCCAGCCTGGCAACAGCAGGGCATGCTCATGCAGAGCCACGCCTACTGGGTGCTCACCGAAGGGACTCATCCCTGGTACCCCTTCCTCCTCTGGGACGCGCTCCCGAACGGCAACGGCAGCACGCACACCTGCTACCAGGTCGAGATCTGGCAGGACGCCACACGTTGGGGCGTTCTGAACGTTCTCGAGCCCCAGGTTACTCCCGCCGACTACATCAACGCCAACGTGCCCGGCCTGCTTCCGGGAGCCTACACCTGGCGCTACCGCACCTGGACGCCGCAGACCAACACCTTCGGCACCGAATGGCATACCCCTGCCAGGCGCACCAACCTGACCGTCCCCGACTACGGCAGCGCTGCTGCGGCCACGGACCTTGCTGCCAGCGATCTCGGGAACGGCCGTTTCGAACTCACCTTCCGGGTCGAGAACGCCGAGGGATACGCCGTCGAGCTTGCCGGGCCAAGCG
>JANQGB010000011.1 GCA_028277545.1 Phycisphaerae bacterium
CCAGAAGATACCCTGGCTGTCGAAGCTGGACCTGGCTGGGCAGGCGGCCGCCGCCGAGGTCCGAATGGCCATCGAGCAGTTGAATGCCACACGGCTACGCATCATTGCCGACGTCGAGCGGGCCTACCACCGTGTCTACCTGGCCGACCGGTCCATCGAGCTGGCGACCGCCAACCGGCAGTTGCTCGAAGTGCTCGAACAAGTGGCTTCGTCGAAGTACCGCGTAGGCAAGGCGGCTCAACAGGACGTACTCCGGGTACAGACTGAGGTGTCGAACCTGCGCAACGACGAAGCTCGCTACCGCCGCCAGCGGAACATCGCGGCTGCCGCGTTGAACCAGTTGCTGGACCGGGATCCCAGGTCCGACGTGCCGGCCACCGACCCGATCCAACTACGCCCTGTGAGTGGTGAGGTGGAGCAGCTGTTGCTGCTGGCCGCCGAGCACAACCCCGAACTGGCCGTGCTGATCCACCAGGCGGAGCGTGACCGCCGCCGGATCGAGCTAGCCAGCCAGGCGTATCTGCCCGACCCCACGCTGGGGTTCGAGTGGTCTGCGGTCCGCGGGCGTGATGCTTACCGACCGCCAAGGGCCGACCCCTCCAAGCTCAACCGCAAGAGTGAGCGTGGCGACGACAACTGGGCCCTTAGCGTTATGACCAACCTGCCCATCTGGTTTAACCGGATCGAGGCGGCTAAGCGCGAGGCTCGACAGAACCTCGCCCGAACGCAACACGAGCACCGGGCGTCGCGGAACCTGATTGCCTTTCGCATCCATGATGCCTGGGAACGAGTGCAGACCCGTCAGGAGACGGTGCAACTGCTTGAGTCAACGCTGATACCGCAGGCGAAACAGACTTACGAGGTTTCGTTGACCGCCTACCAGACGGGAGAACTCGAGTTTCTCACCGTGGTGGATAGCTGGCGGCAGTGGCTGGGCTTCGAGCTGATGCTGCACCGGGAGATGGCCGGCCTGGAGACGGCCTTCTCCGACCTTCAGCGTGAAGTCGGGCTGCAACTGGTCCGCTCCGATTTGGCGGCCGAACGCCACACTAGCGAGGAAGTGCAATGAGTGACGCAAGCCATGAGGCATACAAGAGCGAGGTTCGCCGGCTGCTGCTGCGTTGGGCGGTGGTGCTCGCTGTGCTGACCTTGTCGTTGATCTGGGCCGGGTGGCGGATGCGCACCGCCGCGAACCGCCTGCCCGAGTCCCTGGCCGTCGCTAACACGTTGGCCGCAGCTGACGGCGGCGCAGCCCCGGAGGCGGCCATCGAACACTGGACCTGCACCATGCACCCCGACGTGCGTCAGCCGGCGCCCGGGCAGTGCCCGCAATGCGGCATGGACCTGGTTCCCAAGTACACCGGCAGCGACGAGCCCGGGGTGCTGCCCGCCCAGCCCAAGTCGGTCCCGGCCGCGCCCGCCGCGGCCCGGCCTCGCGAGTGGTATCGATGTACCATGCCCGAGTGCAACGACCATGGCAGCGACGATCCCAAGAGCCGCTGTCCGGTGTGTGGCATGGTTCGCGAGCAGGTCGAGGTGGACGACGCCGGTGCCGCGGGGAGCGATCGGGAGATCGTGTTGAGCGAGCGGGCCCGCAACCTGGCGGGTCTGGCAACCGAGCCGGTCGAGTACCGCCAACTGGTCAAGCGCATTCGTACGGTCGGCAAGATCACCTACGACGAGACGCGTCACAAGATGGTGGCCGCCTGGACCGACGGGCGGATCGACCAATTGTTCGCTGACTTCACCGGCATGGTGGTCGCCCGGGGCGATCACCTGGTCAAGATCTACAGCCCGAAGTTGCTCTCGGCTCAGGACGAGCTACTGCAGGCCCTGCGCGGCCTGCGCTCTATCGGGGAAAGCGCCCTGGAGCCATCCCGCCGCAGCGCGGAGCAGCTTGTCGCCTCGGCTCGCCGCCAGCTCGAACTCCTGGGAGTCACCGCCGAGCAGATCGAGGAACTCCAGCGCACCGAGCAGGCGGATACACACCTGGTGATCCACGCGCCGCTGGGGGGCACCGTGGTGCGCAAGACCGCGCTGGAGGGCATGTACGTCAAGACCGGTGACCCGCTGTATGAGATCGCCGACCTGACCCATGTCTGGCTGATGCTCGAACTGTACGAGGCGGATCTGCCCTGGATCAGACCCTTCCAGGAGGTGCGGCTGACCGCGGACGCCTTGCCGGGCGAGGGGTTCAGTGGGCGTATCGCGTTCGTCGATCCAGTGGTCGACAAGATGACCCGTACCATCAAGGTGCGCGTCAACGTAGCCAATCCCCGGCGGCTGCTGAAGCCGGAGATGTTCGTAACTGCCGAGATCGACATCGGTGTCGGCGCCGACGGGCGGGCGGCCGCCCCTCCCGTCGGGGGCAGCTACGCCTGTCCCATGCACCCCTGGGAAACGGCGGACGTCCTGGCGAGCTGTCCGGTCTGCCTGATGAGCATGGTGCCGGTGGCCACGATACCGGGATACTCGGCCCCTACCGCCGCCGTGCCGGTACTGACCGTTCCGCGCCAGGCGATTCTTCAAACCGGGAAGCGGGCACTGGCTTACGTTGAGGTTGAACCCGGACAGTACCGCGGAGTCGAGGTGCTGGTGGGCCTGCCGGCCTACGACCCAGTAGGCCGCGAATTCTATCCCGTGCTCAGCGGGCTTGAAGAGGGACAGCAGGTTGTCACTCGCGGCAACTTCGTTATAGACAGCCAGATGCAGATCGCGGGCAAAGCCAGCCTGTTCCACGCCCGCGGGCTGCAGCACGGCAGCGCGGGTCATCACGGCGGCCAAGCTGACCAGCCGTCACCTTCCGGCCAGGAGTCCGGCCAGCAGCAGCACGCGGCAGCTGCCGCAGACGACTCCGCCCAGACTAAGTGTCCGGTGATGGGCAACCCGGTCAATCCTGAGGTATTCATCGAGTACCGCGGGACCAAGGTCTACTTCTGCTGCTGGGGCTGCGACCAGAAGTTCAAGGACGACCCGGAGCAGTACCTGTCCGACTTGCCTGCCGCCATGCAGGAGTCGATTCGCAAGGCCTCCAGTGCTGACCAGGAGCGTAGCGATGGTTGACATGCTGATCCGAACCGTGCTGCGCACGCCGTTGCTGGCCCTGATCCTGGCAGGCGTACTGGCTGCCTGGGGTTGGCACTCCTTCCAGGAGAACCCCAAGGACGCCATCCCCGACATCGCCGAGAACCAGGCCATCGTGTTCAGCGAGTGGATGGGCCGCAGCCCCAAAGACGTGGACGAGCAGGTCACCTACCCGCTCACCGTCGCCCTGCAGGGCATACCCGGCGTGCGCCAGATCAGGGCCACCAGCGGGTTCGGCTGGTCGATTGTCTACGTCGTGTTTCACGATGACATCGGTTTCTACTGGGCCCGCAGCCGCGTCCTGGAGCGTCTCAACGTTGCCCAGCGGCAACTGCCCGCGGACGTCACCCCGCGGCTGGGCCCCGACGCCACTGCGCTGGGGCAGGTGTTCTGGTACACGGTGGACAACGGCTGGTACTCGCCGCAGCGCCCGGGGCTGCGCTTTGACGACGACGGCACCCTCAGCGAGTCGTCACGGTCGGCCTTGCTGAAGGCCGACGCCTCGCTGGCGCCGCGACTGGACGCTGAGCCGTTCCGCTGCCCGCTGACCGGTAACGCGCTGGTCTTCGGCCGCGTGCCCTTGGATCAGCTTCGCAGCATCCAGGACTTCGACGTCAAACTCGCCCTGGAGAGCGTCGAAGGTGTCAGTGAGGTGGCCAGCGTGGGTGGCTACGTCAGGCAGTACCAGATTGACGTGAACCCCGAGGCGCTGCGGGCCTTCGGTGTGTCGCTCGACGCCTTGGTGCGGGCAGTCCAGGGGTCCAACGTCGACGTGGGGGCCAAGGTTGTCGAACAGAACGGCATGGAGGTGTTGATACGCGGCGTCGGTTTCCTGGGCGGCGGCGGGCGCAGCAGCGGGTCCCGCGCTCAGCGGGAGTACGCTGCCCTGTCGGACATCGAGAATATCGTGGTCAAGGCTACTGACGGCACGCCGATCTACGTACGGCAGTTGGCCACCGTGAGCGTCGGGCCGGACTTCCGGCGCGGAGCATTGGACAAGGAGGGTGCGGAAGCGGTGGGCGGCTGCGTGGTCATGCGTTTCGGCGAGAACCCTTTGGCGGTGATCGAGCGGGTGAAGGACAAACTCGCCGTTA
>JANQGB010000917.1 GCA_028277545.1 Phycisphaerae bacterium
CGATCTGAGCGGTCCAGGCCAGCCCGCCGCCTTCGAGAGAGCGCACCAGCACCGGCACCTCATCAACACACAGGATCAGTCGAATACCCCGGGCGCCCAGATCGAGCACGCCCCAGACTTCATCCTGGCGCGGTGAGCGAAGCGTGACACCGGCACGTACCAGAGCGCAGGCCGCAGCGTCAATGCGGTGACAAGCCGCCTTCGCGCCGCGGCAGGTGGTCCAGACCTCGGTGACCGTCGCACTAGGTACCGCGACTCCCACGGCAGTGGTTCGGACGCTGCGACTGGTCGGCAGCCGCCACTGGGCGGTCTCCGTGGTTCCCTCGGCGTACTGGCTGAGCCGCTCGATCTCCCAGCGCGCCGCGGCCGCGACCTGCGCCCCCGCGCCGCTCTCACTCTGCTCGGGCAGCTCCAGGGCGTGCAGTTCGAGGTCCGGCTGGGACAGGCCCACGACCACGCCGTGGCCGGCAAACTCGTTTCGGCGGATCGACCGGTTCAGGCGCCCGGACACGACTGCCAGCGCGTTGGCCACGTTCTCCGACTCTTCTGCGTCCGTACTCCCGGACACTGCCCAATGAGCCAGACGCTTGACATGCCAGCGACCCTGGCCGGAGACAAGCTGAGCCAGCCGCACGCCGGTCCGGCCCAGGTCCACGCCGATCGGCGTGGTGGTCTTACGTCCCGGAATGGCGATAGTAGGCATACGCTTCCTCAATTCACCATAGACGTAATGTCGAACAGTGGCATAAACAGTGAGACCGCCACCACACCCACTACAGCCCCCATGATGATGATAATCACGGGCTCCAACAGTCGGGTGACGGTGTTGACCAACTCGGTGTTGTCCTCGTCGAGCACGTCCGCCACGTAGGAAATGGCCCCACCCAGGTTGCCGCTGTCTTCGCCCGTGCGAACCGCCTGGCAGATGGCCGGGTCGATCAACCCCGAGTCTTCCAACGCGTCGCTCAGCGAGTTACCGGAGGTGATCGCCGTATCGAGAGAGTCGAAAAGATCGGCGAAACGGGCGTTGGTGGTCGTGCCCCGGGCCAGCTCCAGCGCCTCCAGCACGCCTACCCGCGACTCGAGCAGCATGCCCAGGGTACGGAACAACTGTCCCTGAATCAGACCCGACGCCAACGAACCCACCACCGGCAGGCGAATCTGGATGTTGGCAATGAACTGGCGCCCGGCGCTGGTGAAGATGAGTCCGGAAACGCCACCGGCGATGGCAATCAGGGCGCCGACCACAACGACCCAGTGGTCGGTCAGGCCCTCGCCCAACGCAAGCATGATCTCGGTCGTGACCGGCACGGGTACGCCCAGACTGGAGAACATGTCGCCGAAGCGCGGAAGCACAAAGAAGATCAGCACGTTGATGATCGCCACCGACAGACCGACCAGCAGCGCGGGGTAGGCCATGGCGGCGATTACCTTGTTACGTATGGCCCGGCGCTTGCCGACGATGCCACCCAGGCGTTCGAACATCTGGGGTAGTGTCGCGCTGGACTCTCCGGCAGCGACCACCGCGCAGTAGAACGAGTCGAAGGTGCGCGGGCACCTGGCCATCGCTTCGGTCAGGGTCAGCCCCTCTTCCACGTCGCGCCTAAGCTGCTGCAGCAGGTGTGCGTGTTCGGGCTCTTTCAACTGCCGGGCGATGGCCGACAACGCCGGAACCACCGCGCTGCCGCTAGATAGCAACATCGCCATCTGACGCGTCACCAGCACCAGTTGCTTCAGCGGCAGCTTTACGCCGGTGGCTGCCTGCTGCGCTGCCCGGGCTCTGCGCTCGACGTCCTTCTCGGAGGCGGTCTCTATGTTGGTTACCATCAGGCCGCGCTGGCGCAGCTGCTCTACCGCCGCCTTGACCGTGGCCGCCTCGATCAGGTCCCGCACACTCCGGCCCGAGGTGTCTATCGCTTCGTAGGTCAGGTTCACACCAAGGCCTCCCCACTCTGCATGCCGGACGGGTCACAGGCGCCGGCCGCCTCCGCCCGGGTGACCCGCATTACTTCCTCCAGGGTCGATTCGCCCCGGTCCACCACGTCCAGGGCCTTCTGCCGCAGAGTCCGCCAGCCAGTCTGGGCCAAATACTCCCGCATCTGGGCCTCCGTGGCCGACTTCTCGCTCAGCCGCCGCAGTTCCGCGTCCAGCACCATCACCTCGTAAATGCCCACCCGGCCCTTGAAGCCCGTGTTGTGGCAGGCCCGGCAGCCCTCGCCCTTGGCAAACAGTTCGCTGCCGCGGTGCTCCCAGCCCACCGACTCCAGCAGCTTCGGCGAGGGGTAGTACGACGCCTTGCACGACTTGCAGATCTTCCGGGCCAACCGCTGGGCCACGAAGCCCAGCACGCTCGAACCGATCAGGTAGGGCTCCACCCCCATGTCGCCCAGCCGGGTGACACCACTCGGGCAGTCGTTGGTGTGCAGCGTGCTCAGCACCAGGTGACCGGTCAGGGCCGCCTGGATGGCCACCCGGGCCGTGTCCTCGTCCCTGATCTCACCCACCATCACGATGTCCGGGTCCTGACGCAAAATGCTCCGCAGGGCCCGGGCGAAGGTCAGGCCGATCTTCTCACTCACCTGGATCTGGTTGATCTGCGGTAACTGGTACTCAACCGGGTCCTCCACCGTGACGATGTTCACCGTCTCCTCACGCAGCAGGTCCAGGGCCGAATACAGCGTGGTGGTCTTGCCCGAGCCGGTCGGGCCGGTGACCAGGATCAGGCCGTAGGGACTCCGCAGCATCGACTCGATGGCCGCCCGGTCCTGGCCCACTATGCCCAGGTCACTTAGCTCGAAACTCAGGTTGCTCTTGTCCAGAATGCGGATCACGATCTTCTCGCCCAGCACCGTGGGCATGCTGCTGACCCGCAGGTCGATCTCCCGGCCGTCGGCCACCAGGTGCACGCGACCCTCCTGCGGCAGACGCTTCTCCGAGATGTCCATCCGGCCGATGACCTTCATCCGCGAGGCGATGGCCGCGTGCATGCCCCGGGGCGGGGTCAGCAGCTTGCGGAGCTGGCCGTCGATGCGGTAGCGGATGTGAGTGCAGTTCCGCTCCGGCTCGATGTGAATGTCGCTGGCACCCTCACGCAGGGCCGTCAGGATGGCCAGGTTCACCAGGTTGATCACCGGGGAGCCGTCAACCATCTTGTCCAGGTCGGTGACCGGACCCTCGTCGATGGCCTCCGTCTCCTCGATGGTGACGTCGCTCTCCTCGATCGAGGCCAAGAAGGCGTCGACCGTGACCTCCGACTGCAAGTACTTGTGCTGGAATTCCTCGATGTTCTCTTCCAGGGCCAGCACCGGGCGGATTTCGCAGCCGCTCAGGTCACGAAGCCGGTCCAGCGTGGGCAGAGACTGCGGCTCCGTCATCGCTACCGTCAGCGTGAAGTCGCCGTCCGGGCGATCCTGGACGCGGAACATGGGGAGGACGCGGAGACGTTCGGCTTCTTCGCGGGGTACACACTTGGCTACGCGAGGGTCGATCAGGCCATGGCGCAATACGCAGCCCTTGACACCCAGG
>JANQGB010000126.1 GCA_028277545.1 Phycisphaerae bacterium
AAGTCGAAGTCGCCGACGATTGCGGTCGGCGATTGGACATCGACTTTACCGGCGCGGCAGCCGGTTACTGGGACGCGGTGGTGGCCAACCCCGACGGTCAGAGCGACACGCTGGTGGACGCCATCGAGATCACGCCGTGTCCGCCGCTGGCGGTAACCGAGTTGTCACCGGCGCAGTCGAACAACTGCGGCATGCTCATCGGGGCGACGATCGCCGGGTCTGAAATCGTTGGATCCGTTACGGTCAGGCTGCGCCGGCTCGGTCATGCCGACATCCTGGGCACGGTCACGGACGTCTCGCCGACCAGGATCGTGGTGGACTTCGACGTCACCGGGGCTGTCACGGGGCCCTGGGATGTGGTAGTTGCCACAGGGACGCAGCTCGGAGTGCTGCCCGATACGCTTGTGATCACAGAATGCCCACGCGGGCGCGCCGGCGATTTGTACGTGCGGAGTGACGGGGAGGTGCTGCAATTCGACGGCGTCACGGGCCAGATCGTGGGAACGTTCGTACCGCCCGGCAGCTTCGAACACTATGCTCGGCGCGGATTAGCCTGGCTGCCCAGCGGGAACCTGGTAGTCGCCGATGTCGAGCTCGTCGACGGGGAGTGGATGGGGGCAGTCAAGGAATTCGACGGAGTCAGCGGCGGCGCCCTGGGCTACTTCGTTGCCGCGGGCGCCGGTGGCCTGGAGGGGCCTCGAGGCCTGGCCGTTGGGCCAAATGGCAATCTGTTCGTAGTCAGCGATGGAAGCAACGAGGTAATCGAGTACGATGGGACCACCGGCTCCCTGGTGGGCACGTTTGTCGGCGGAGAGCATCTGGATCATCCCCAAGGGCTGACCTTCGGCGGGCCGAGCGGCAACCTGTTTGTCACGTCCGGCGGGTCGAGTGATGGCTCGATCCAGGAGTTCAACGGCACTACCGGCGCATTCATCCGCACCTACTATCCCCCCGGCGATGCACCCCTTGGCACCGTGGCGTTCGGTCCGAACGGCAACCTCTTCGCCGGACATGGGTCAAGTTACACGTACGGGGTGGTGTCCGAATTCGACGTTTCCAACGGCCAGTTCGTCGGGACGTTTGTTTCCGAGGGTGGCGCCGGCGACCTCACCTTCGGCGGGCCCAACAGCGACCTGTTTGTGCTGCGTTCAGTAGATGTCGATGGATCGCTGGTCGGTGAGATCGCCCGGTTCGACGGTTTCGTGCCCGACGTCGACCGCGGCGCGGTCGCGGTCCTGTCGGGTAACAACAGTTATCACGCAACGTTGGCCTTCAAGCCCTGCTATGGCTCCTTCCCCGAGCCGGAAGTGATGGGCTTCTCGCCGCCGGTCAGCGAGGGCTGCGTACTGGACATCCAGACGGCCACTGTCACCGGGAACAACCTGCTGCCCCATTGCGCCCAGGTCCGCCTCACCATGGCGGGCGAGCCCGACGTGGTCGGACGCGTCGTCGCGGGTGTTGAGCCTACGTCGGTCGTCGCCGAGTTCAACCTCTTCGGCGCAGCAGCAGGAGTGTGGGACTTGGTCTTCGCCTATCCTGACGGCCCGAGCACCACGCTGACCGAGGCGTTCGAGAACATCCCGACGCCGTGCTCGACCCCGGAGGTGACCGGCATCGACCCTGCTACGGTCAGCAACTGCGAGTCACTGGTCGAAGCGACGATCACGGGCACGGACTTCATGCCTGGTGCGACGGTGACGCTGACCATGCTCGGGGAGGCTGACATCGCCGGCACGAACGTAGAAGTGGAGTCGACCACAACGATAATTGCTGATTTTGATATCACCGCGGTAGCCCACGGCCCCTGGGACGTGGTTGTCACTAACCTCGACGACCAGACCGACACGCTGGTCGATGGCGTCGAGATTACCTGGTGCCCGCTGGACGTTACGGACTTCTCGCCGTCCGCGCGGACCAACTGCGGTCCGCTGGCTGACGCGACTATCAGTGGCATGGGCTTCATGCCCGGCGTGACCGCCAGACTTACCCGAGAGGGCGCCGAGGACATCGAGGGAAGTAACCTGGACGTGCAGTTCACGACGATCACGGCCGACTTCAACCCGACCGACGTGGAGCTTGGCTTCTGGAACCTGCTCCTGACCGACCCCGAGTCAGACACTGCCACGCTGGTTGATGCCATCGAGATCACCGAGTGTCCGCCGAGCATCACCGGCTTTGCGCCGGAAGAGGCTCACAATTGCGGCCCGCTGAGTGGGGCCACGATTAGCGGGGCGGGTTTCGATCCCGGGGCGATCGTGACGCTCTACGGCCCGGGAGACGACATCGTCGGCACCAACGTAGACGTGCAATTCACGGCGATCACCGCCGACTTCGACGTGACCGACGTGCCTGCGGGTCAGTGGGACGTGCGGGTTGCCAATCCAGCCGGCCCGTCCGCTACGATGAGCAACGCGCTGAGTGTTGCGGAGTGCGACGATCAGACGTCAGCCTGCCCGAATCCGCCGCTCTGCCCGCCGGGCGGGATTCTTCAGGGGCCCGAGTGCGGCGGCGACTACAACAGCGGCTGCTGGGGCACTGGCGAGTTCGTCACGCTAACCTGCGGTGACGCCATCTGCGGGACCTCCGGGACGTACGTTTCGGGCGACACCGACTACCGCGACGGCGACTGGTACGAGCTCGAGCTGGCCGAACCGACCACGGTGACGATCACCTTCACTGCCGAGTTCGCGGGTGGGATCGAGGTTGACGGGCCGGTCGAGTATCTTTGTGCCCGCCGGCCGCGGCAGTTTGTCGAGGCTCCCAATCCGTGTGAGACCGGGACGCTGACGGCGTGCCTCGATGCTGGCCGCTACGAACTGGGCGTATCGCCTTACGGCTTCGGCGAAGAATGGCCGTGCTACCTGGAGTACGTCCTGACCATCGATTGCGAGGGATCCTGCGAGCCCCCTGCCGGGCCCGAGAACGACGACTGCATCAATGCTTCGCCCGTCACTGACGGCGACACGCTGTTCAGCAACGTGGCCGCCACAACAGATGGGCCGATTATCGGCTACGCGGGGAACTTCACCCGGGACATCTGGTACGATTACGAGGCCACGTGTACGGGGCTGGCCACGGTGAGTCTGTGCCAGAGCGTCCAGAACTTCGACACGGTGCTGGCCGTCTACGAAGGCAGCGGTTGCGAGCCACTCGGCGACCAGCGGGCTTTCGACGACGACTACTGCCGCGGCGGCGGCCCGTCTCAGACCACACTCTCGGTGTTCGAAGACGAGTCCTATCTCATCCGCGTCGGCGGGTGGAACTACGCCGAGGGTGAGGGCATCCTGTCGGTAAGTTGTGAGCCCGCCGACGAGGGCGCCTGCTGCCACGCGGACGGCACCTGCACGGTCACAGATGAAGCCGGCTGCGCCGCCGCCGGCGGCACCTACGGGCCCGGCGGGACGTGTCCCGGGCCGACCTGCCCACCGCTCAACGATC
>JANQGB010000212.1 GCA_028277545.1 Phycisphaerae bacterium
TTGGAAGCCTTTGTCTGCCAGGGCGAACCCGAAACTGCGCCTCTTTTTGGGCTCGACCCCGTTGTCCAGGCACCACTTTTGATAGCTGGCATAGAGCCGAGCATTGGGCGTGAAGGTCTTGGCCTCCTCTTCGATCTCCGCGCACTCGTTTAGCCACTGGCCGACGAAGTCTTGCTCCCACTTCTGCTGCCTGGCCAGCTCCTCAACCGGCTTCGGCGTGACCAGCCCCCGTTCCGACTGGTACCACCTCCGGGCTCCTTCCACCGCCCAGGCCAGTACCCCCGCCAGATGTTCCGGCTCCTTCAACCTCCCCTTCAGCCCCTTGTCCTCATCCCCGATGTGCGAGTGCGGAAAGCTGATCACCCTGAGCCGTCCCCAGATCGCCGCATCATCCACATCGGCCTTCACCGGGTGGTTTGAACTCAGCCAGATCTTGTACTGCGGGCGGTAGGCGAAAAAGTCACGCCGCTTGAAAGCACAGTAGACCTGGTTGCCCCCCGTGATGGCCTTCACCGCCGCCTCATTTAAGCCCTCGTACTTGCCCGACTCCGAGGCCGCCACAAACCGGCAGGGCCGCAGCGGGGCCAGGTCGAAGTTCTGGCTGTCCCCATCCCGGCGCTTGGTGAACGTCTTGAAGTCGACCTCGGCGGAGAGGGGGCGGCCCAACAGGTGGAGCAGCGTTTCGGTGAAGGTGCCCTTGCCGCTCCGGGTGGGGCCGTGGATGTAGAAGAGGCACTCCTCCCGTGTGTCGCCTGTCAGGCTGTAGCCCACGGCCATCTGTAGCCAGTCGGCAATAGCGCGGTAGTTGCCCACGGAGCCCTCCAGGAAGGCAAGCCAGGCCGACTGGTCGGCATCTGCGAAGTAGGAGGTCCCCAGCACACTGGTGAAGAAGAACGCCGGATCATGGGCGACAAGTTCGCTGCTTCTGAGATCAAGCACCCCGTTGGCGCAGTTGAGCAGATGTCCGGCCTGGTCGAACTGCGAAGCCCGGGCCACGAGCTTGGAGGTGATCAGGTAACGTGTGCCGCGTACGTTGCCCGAGGTCTGAAACGAGGCCTTGACCAGTTCCTGTTTCTTGACCATCGCGGCCTCGACCTGGCGGGTCTGGAGCGTCTCGACGATGGCCCGTTCGAGGGCTTCGGCGGCCCCGTCGGCCTGCCAGTGGCTGCCGGTGTAGTGGAGCCAGCCCAGGGCGCTGGTGTGGAGGAACTGGTTCTGATAGCGGAGTGTGACACACTGAGCATGGCCTTCGTGGTCGGGGGCCTGGTCGACGAGCGGATCGCCGTGGGCTCCGGGGGGCAAGGTGGCAGCCTGTGGCTTTTGCTTACGCCGCCTGGCTTCGGCGCGGACGCTCTTCATGAACTCCTGCACGGTGGTGGATTTGAGGCCGTGGCCTTCGAGCAGGACCTGGAGGCGGAGTAGTTCCGCCGGCGACATGACCGCGCAGCCCTCGACCAGGTCGGGCAGGAGGGCCTTTGCGTCATCTGTCTCATCGAGCAGGACCTCGACGAAGTGGGCGTTGAGGGCCGGGAGCATGCCCTCGTCGCGCACATCCCAGCCGTCGCGTCCGATGTCTTTGGCCAGGCGGAAGGCAGAGCGGGCGATCTCGGCAGAGGCGGCACGAAGCTGATCGGGCGTGGGGGATCCTTCCATGCTCATATCCGACGAAGTCGGAGATTCGATTCTCATATCCGATGGCATCGGAGATTCGATGTGATGTTCAGGTGGCTGGCTGGGGTGTGGGTTGTGAGGCGCAGAACTGGCAGGTCCATCCTGTCTCATATCCGAAGCGGCCCGGTCCCCGGGCCTGATCGGAGATTCGATGTGCAGAGCGGCGACGGAGCCGAATCGTCCAGCGCCTGCCGTGGCGGTCGGGCTCGGTCCAATCGCCTGCCGAGCGGCGGCACCGGTAGCACTTGGGGGCCAGGCGGCGGCCCTGACCCAGCAGGCCCGCCATCCGCATCAGCACGCGGAGCGTGGCCCGGCAATCCCCGATGGCCCCGTGTGTCGCGCCTGGGAGACGCTGCTTTTTAACACGCCCTCGCTCGGTCTTGTCACCTACCCACTTCGAGAAGGGCCACATGACATCGACGGGGGTGAAGTCAAGCTGAGGGAGTAG
>JANQGB010000276.1 GCA_028277545.1 Phycisphaerae bacterium
TCAAGCGCGACGCCGCCCGCGAGCTGGGCCTGACCAGGGAACTCACGCTGGATACGCCGATCTACTTCTCGCTCGATCGGATCAAGAACTACGCGGAGAATCTCAACGAGGCCCGGTACGTGCTCAACAGCGAGCATTTGGCCTTCCAGAAGCTGGCCTTGCGCTCACTCGAACCGGTCGAGCAGCAGGAGCTCATGCGAAAGCAACGCTGCGAGTTCAACAAGGGCAATCCGGAAGGCGAAGTTCCCCACCCGCTGTACTTCGGCAAGCTGATCGGCTTCATCGACCAGATCGAGACGCGCCTGGCAGACCGGCGTTACGAGTTCCTGCTGCGTCCCATCGAGCATGCGGATGGATCCTCGTTCTTCACGAATGAACTCAGCGCCGACAACACCGCCGGGCAGATGTCGCAGGTCATGCACCACCTGATCCGCCTGCTGACCGGCCGGGTCGAGCCCCGCAGCAACCTGACCATCATCGACCTGTCGGGCATCCCGTTCGACGTGGTGGACGTTACGGTGGCGGTAATCACCCGCTTGCTCTTCGACCTGAACTTCTGGACGCCGGCCCACAAGCGGCAGCCGATTCTGCTGGCCTTTGAAGAAGCCCATAATTATATACCGCGTGATTCCAGGCAGCAGTCGTTCGCCCGAACGGCCGTGGAACGCGTAGCCAAGGAGGGCCGTAAGTACGGCGTCGCGGCACTGGTGATCTCGCAGCGCCCCAGCGAGCTGTCCGAGACGGTTCTAGCGCAGTGCAACAGTATGATGGTCATGCGGCTGAATAACCCGGACGATCAGGCCTACGTCGCCCGGGTGGTCAGTGACTATTTTGCCAGCCTCATCGACATGCTGCCCATCATGCGCCCGGGAGAGGGCTTCGTGATCGGCGACTGCGTGTTGATGCCGCTGCGCACGCTGGTCGAGCTCCCGGCCCGCACGCCCCGTAGCGGTGACGTCGACTTCTTCGGAGTATGGTCAGCGGAACAACCCGAGAGTGACATCGACGAGATCGTGGAGCACTGGTGGCGTCAGGACAGGCAGATTCTCAACCGGCTGCCGAGCGCCGGCGAAGCGGTCCTCAACGCGCCCATCCCCAACCCTAAGCAGGCGGCCATCCGACAGCAGCTTCGACTGCGACCAAGTTAACAGCCTGTCCGCGACGGTGACACACCGGCCATCCCAGACCCGCGCAACCAACCGAGAGACCTTGCCAACCTGTTCCGGCGAAGGTATCCTGGGCACGAAGATTCACACGGAGGCGATCTGCAAGCTAATCCTCTCGGGAGCGCACACCATGGCACACAATTCCACCAAGTTGGGCCTCATCACCATGGCACAGCACATCATAGAAGGGCAGCGGGCCCATCCCACGGCAACAGGCGAATTCAGTTGGCTTCTCTCAGGGATCACCCTGGCCACCAAGATCATCGAGTCCAACGTTCGCCGGGCCGGCCTGGTCGACGTGCTGGGAGATACCGGCACGGTCAACGTGCAGGGTGAAGAGGTGCAGAAGCTCGACGAAGTTGCCAATGAGGCCATTATCAGGTGCCTGGGCTACCGCGGCAACGTCGGCATAGTCGCCTCGGAAGAGGACGACGAACCCATCACCATCAAGGAGGCCGGCCCCGCCGCCCGTTACATAGTCCTGTTCGTCCCTCTGGACCGCTCGAGCAACATCGACGTTAACGTCACCATTGGCACCATATTCTCCATCCTCCAGCGCCGCGGCGACGTCTCCGGATGGGACGGCCCCACGCCGCACGTCCTGCAGCCGGGCCTCAAGCAGGTGGCGGCCGGATACGTGGTCTACGGTTCCAGCACCGTCGCGGCGCTGACCACCGGAAACGGCGTGGATATGTTCACGCTCGATCCCGAGATCGGGGCCTACGTCCTCACGCGCAAAAACGTCAAGATGCCGTCGGACGGCAAGTCGTATAGCTGTAACGAAGCCTACAAAGCCACCTTCCCGGAGGGCTACCAGAGATATCTCGACTGGGCCAAATCTGAAGAGGCCGGCAACTACACGCTCCGCTACATCGGATCGTTGGTGGCCGACTTCCACCGCACGCTCCTGCGTGGCGGAGTATTCCTCTATCCTCCGACGCTCAAGCAGCCCGAGGGCAAGCTGCGACTTATGTATGAAGCCAACCCGCTGTCATTCGTGGCCGAGCAGGCTGGCGGGGCAGCCGTTGACGGCAAGCAGCGAATCATGGAAAAACAACCGAACTCGTTGCATCAGCGCACGCCGCTCATCATCGGGAGCAAGCAGGAGGTCGACCGCGTAATGAAGTTCATGTCGAGGTGACCAGCCCGGGCGTCTGCGATACAGCAATCTATTGACGCGGTCTGGCCAGAGTTCTCACCGGGGCACGCGCGACGCACGCAATTTCTCGAGCTGCAGACGAGCGGCCTGAAATTCAGGGTTCACTTCCAGTGCCTGCTCGAAGGCCTCGATCGCCTCGGCAGGCCGTCCCAGGGCGTTCAGGACCAGGCCGAGGTTGAACTGATCGGCCCCTTGGGCACCCGTCGGGTTGAGTTCGACGGCGGCCCGATAGTGCTCGACGGCCTCAGTGTAACCGCCGGTCTGCGCCAGCCCGTTGGCCAGGCTGCTGTGGACCGCCGCCACCATGCCGACCGTCTGCCCTGCTCTGAAGGGCCGCGGACCGTTTAGGACGCGTCTGAGCTCGTTTATGCCCTCCGGCAGTCTATTTAGCTTGGTTAGAGCGCTGCCGAGCCCATAGCAGGCCTCCAGGTCGTGAGGAGCAAGAGCAAGTGCCTGGCGGTAGCTGTCCACGGCCAAGGCAGGATCTCCGTGGTCATCATAGAGATTTCCCAGCAGTACGAATGAGTTCAGGTCGTTCCGGCTGGATGCGTGGTGAGGCGTCCACCATACCAGCAGCGCCGCCAGCGCCGTGATGGCCCCTCGCCCACCAAGAGACCTCCATTCTCGTTGCCTCGCCACCGACACGCTGGAGAGCACGGCGAAGGTAGCAAGCAGAATGAGCACCGGCACAATTGGCATGCGATAGCGCGCGGTGCAGAAGAAGGGCACGATGCTCAGCATGTAGACAACAACGAATCCCCACAACGGAAAAAGTTCGTCTCGGCGGCGCCAACACAACACCAGCCCGAGTATTCCCATGGGACCTACGACGCTAAAGGGAAGCGGCAACAGCTTGACGATCGGCGCAAACTGCTCGGTCCAGAAGTAGAGGCACTTGTTGTTGGCGATTTCCCAGCGGCTCCAGAAGAGCCGCACTTTCAGCCAGGTCAGGGCCAGGGCCTGCTTCGGCTCACTGCGGATGAACTCCCAACCCAATTCGTAGTAGTACTCCGACACCTCAGAGGGGGTGAGCTCTCGCCCGAGGTCCCGCTCAGCCTTTTGAATGGCGTGGTTGTAGCTTCCCCAGAAG
>JANQGB010000286.1 GCA_028277545.1 Phycisphaerae bacterium
CGTCGGCGCTTACCGAGACTGTGCCGTCGCCGGTCGCGACGCGGTGCCACAGCCAGGTCAGGAATTCTCGCCCCAGGAAAGTGCGGTCTGTCTCATCGACCGACGCGCTGCCGTTGCCGCCACCCGCCGGCGCCTCGACCAGGTGAGCCGGGCGGGCGTCTTCGTAGGACCGGTGCTTGCCGGCGTTGTCCGCGAAGCGAGAGGCCACCTCACCGGCATCCATCGGATCGAGTGTGGCCCCGAAGGATGCGGCGAACAGCAGGCGCAGCTTGTCATTGGCCGCACTGCCCAGCGAGCCGAAGTAGACCACGTGGTTGTTCAGATCGAGCAGCACCGGGTGGGCGCTGATGCGGCGAAACAACCCCTTGCGGGCCTCTTTCTGGGCCCGGGCTTCGGCTGCTTCCTTGGCCTGGCGGCGCTCCTCCTTGGTCAGTTTCTCGCGTCCGGACGCTTCCAGGGCGGCCTGCTCCTCTATCTGGCGATAGCTGCGCACCACGGCCGGCGGCGGTGTCAGCTTGTCTGTTCGCATGGCCAGGTGCAGAAACTGGCCAGCCGCGATTTTGGAGGCGTCAATCTGCGTGTCGAAGAGATGCGTCGGGGCGATCCAGCCAGTTTCGACGCCGTCGGCTGAAACTGTCTCGGCCTTGCCGAACGCATGCTCCTTGAGCGCATCGACCACCTCGTCAATCCCCTTGGCGTGCGGCCCACTGATGTGATATCGCCGGAACGAGACTCCCCCGGATGCAAAACCCATAGACACACTCCCTCTTACGACTGAATCGCCCGCTTGCCGCGGGTGCCAGAGACGATGCGGTGCGACGACGTTACGCAGGCGCCTACGCCCGGTCAAAGGTCTGCGCTGGTCTTCAACGGTGAGCAAACCGGATGCGGTTTCGCTAAGCTTCCCGGCGCACGACGGATGCACGACGGCAGGTCACCAACTCACAACCCGCGGAAAGGGGTGCTGGCGCACGCCGCTTGGTCTCGACGGTTGGTGGGGGCAGTGGCCGCGACAGGTTGACACCGCCGCCCTTGCCGTCCAAAGTGACGCCACGAGCCGGTTACGATCTACGAGAGGAGCGCATTTTTGAGCATGTGGAACGAAGTCCAGGCAGTGATCTGTGCGTTCTTGGGCTCGGGCGAAGCGGTTGAGACGGCCAGTGAACCGTCGGGCATCACTACCGAGATCGCAGTGGTCGCGATGTTGGTGGTAGCCTCGGCGGTGGCCATGTTGGCCCGCCGCGTGAAACTGCCCTATACGATTGCCCTGGTACTGGCCGGCTTGGCACTGGGCTCCATGCGCGGCCTGCTGCCCGAATCCCTGCTCTCGCTGCACCTCTCCGAAGACCTGCTGATGGCGGTGCTGTTGCCAGCGCTGCTCTTCGAGGCTGCCTTTCACATTAATCTGACCGACTTCAAGGCCAACATCCGGGCCATCCTGCTGCTGGCCCTGCCTGGGGTTGCCTTGGTGATACTACTGGCGGGCGGCGGTTTGCGCGTGGTGTTGCCCTGGTTTGACCTGCCGGTGTCGTTCGTCGTGGCGTGTCTGATTGCGACGATGCTGGCCGCCACGGATCCGGTGAGTGTCATCGCCCTGTTCAAGGAACTTGGTGCTCCGAAGCGACTGGCTCTGATTACCGAGGGCGAGAGTCTGCTCAACGATGGCGTGGCGGTAGTAGTCTTTACCGCCCTGGCGGCGGTGGCGGGTCTGGGTCAGCACGCCGGGCACGTTGACGCCACCTGGCTGGTACGCTTCGTCCTGGTGGAGATCGGCGGCGGGTTGCTCATCGGCATGGCTTGCGGGGCGTTGGTGTCGTGGATTCTCGGTCTGACCCAGGACCACTTTGTCGAGATCACGCTGACAACGGTAGCGGCGTACGGTGCATTCCTGCTGGCTGACAAGGTCCACGCCTCGGGCGTGCTGGCGGTGGTAGCCGCCGGCATGACCTGCGGGAACATCGGGGCCAAACACAGCATGTCACCGGCCACGCGGGTGGCGGTAGTGTCATTCTGGGAGTATGTCGCCTTCGCGGTCAACTCGATTGTCTTCTTGTTGATCGGGCTGGAGATAGAATTAAGCCGGCTTATAAGCGTGCTGCCGGTCGCGGCCGTTGTGTTTGTTATGCTGGTTGCCTTGCGGGCGGGCGTCATTTGCGCGTTGACTCCCCTGGCTTCGCGCCGGGAGGGCGCCTTCGGCCCGGGATGGCGGTGGGTGCTGACCTGGGGCGGCCTGCGGGGGGGGATTTCGATGGTGCTGGCCTTGTGGCTGGCGCAGCAAAGCTCGTTCGCGCAGGGTAAGGCCATCCGCGACCTGGTTTTTGCCGTGGTGCTCATCATCCTGCTGGTGCAGGGGACGACCATCGGCCTGCTGCTGAAGCGGTTTGGGTTGGTGTTCGCGTCGGAGGAACGCGACCGGTCGGCGATGCTGCGGGCGCGAATGAAGGCGGTCAAGGCTGCCCTGGCGGACCTGGACCGCCGTTACGCCGAGCATCATCTCTCTGCGGCGGCCTACCAGAGGCTGCGCGAGCAGTACGCCGGACGACAGGGCGCCATAGAGGAGGCCCTCGAGACCCTGGCACCAAGTGAAGAAGCCCTGGAACGGGAGATCGACAGCGTACGGCAGGAGCTTGTCATGGTGGAGAAGGACGCCATCCGTCATGCTGCCGCCAGCGGAGCCCTGCGCAACGAAGCCCTGCGCGAACTGATCGCCCGCATCGACTCTGGGGAACAGCCCGACCGGTCAGAACACGCGTGACTCGGTGCAGCACTGGCCACCAGGCGCTGGGGGCCATCTGGTGGGAAGCGCCTGCTGCCGGCCGAGAACGGCGCTTAACGGTCTCGCGAGGGGCGCCCTGTCCGTAGCCGCAGCGGCGGCAGGTGCGTTCTCCAGCCCGTAGCGTCGCCGCCTCCTCCACCTGGGCCGATTTGCGCGGCAGGGCCGCAGTTACCTGCACATCATGCGTACCTGTCCTTACTGGCCAAACATCATCTGGAAGGCCGCAAAGTCGGCCAGGTCAATGTCACCGTCACTGTTGGCGTCGAACACATCGCAGCCGGTGTCCAAGGGGAGGGCGTCGGGGCCGGCCATGCAACTGTTCCACTCGCTGAAATCAACCCCGTCGACCAGGCCGTCGCAGTTGTAATCTCCTGGTTGGGCGAATTCGTACGCACCCATGTCCACCGCGCCGCAGTGTACGCGCGGGTGCCCCTCGAAGTCAGTCTCGTCCGCCGGATCCGGGCTGAACTCGGGGTCTCCCGCATCGATGGCTGGCGAGTCGGGCATCAGCCGCAGATTATCGTCGACCGTGCCCAGCACGCCGTCGTCGCCGTCCTGGTCGATGAAGAGCGGATCCAACTCGATGTTGTCGCTTCCATCGCCAGTATAGCCGCCCTCTATGGTGCTGAAGAACACGTGCGGGTTTTCGCTGAAGTCGAAGTGGTCCGGAACATCCGGATTCACACCGTGGTTGCCCCAGAAGATGCAGTTAGTGGCAGTAAAGTCGACGGAGAATATCCCGTTGCCGGCCATGGCTCCGCCGGCGCCGGTGCTGAACACGTAGCGGTTGTTCGCGAACGTGCAGTTTATGTAACTGCTGCCTTCCGACGCGCTCACCGCTCCGCCGGTTCCGTAGGACGTGTTGCGGCTGAACACACAGCTCCGCACGACAGCCGGGATGGGTTCGTTGCTCAGGTAGTCCCCCCGAGTCCACAGGGCTCCTCCGCGGTCTGCGCTGTTGTCGGCAAAGAAACAGCGCTCTACGTGGGCGCTCTCCACGTCGTTGCCGCGTAGCTGAACGGCACCACCGTCCCCGGTGGTAGTGGCAGTATTGTCCACAAACGTGCTGTCGGCGATCAGGACAGGCAGGTCGCTGCGGTGGTAGATTGCACCGCCTCCGAGGGAGATTCCTCCAGAGAAGAAGCAGTTCCGCACGGTCAACTCGCCGTCAGTCGAACTGGAGAGGTTCTGGAGGTGCCCACCTCTGCCGTCACCGACGTGACCGTGCGTCTGGAACTCGATGGTTGCGTTGTCTACGAAGATGGAATCCTCGAGCGTCAAGCCGCCGGACGGGACGTTGGACGCATGGATAGCGCCGCCGCCCTCACCGGCTTGACTGTCGATGAACTCACATCCCACTATGTGGGCCGTGCTGTGAAACAGACGCAGCGCGCCCCCCGCGCCCCGGCCGGCGGTGGCCGCGAAGTTGAAGGCCTCGTTGCGGCGGAATTCACAGTACTTGATGGTCAGGTCACTGACGTTAGCGTTTATTGCACCGCCTCCGCCTCTCAAAGGGGCTGTTTCTTCACCCAGGCAGATGAGAGTCTCAATCACCGTTCTATTGTCCTCGAAGACGCAGGTCTCGATCGAGGAGTTGGAGTTGATGGCCAGGATAGCGCCACCACCTCCCAGAGGCGTCTGGCAGTCGTCCAGGCTGGGAACAGTGAACGCTACGTTGTTTCGGAAAAGGCAGTTCCTGACGGTCGGGCTGCCGTTCAGAATGAGCAGCCCGCCACCGTTGAAGGAACTGCCGCCCTGCACCACGAAGCCGTCGATAATCGTGTCCGACATTTCACCGGAATCGCACTCGATGGCCGTTATGAACTGATCGTCGGGCCCGGCGAGCGGATCGATTACTGCTCCATGCCTCACCAGGCTGCGCAGCGTGATGCTCTTGCCTAACAGGTTAATCTGCTCGTTATACTCACCAGCGGCCACAACAATCTCATCCCCATCGCCGGCTACACCGATGGCAATCTGGATGGTCGGTTGATCACCCGGCACGTGGATTGTCGCTGCGAGCGCCGCGCTCGGCCCGGTGCCAAGTATGAAAAACAGAGCGGCCGCTTCGACCAGACGGCCGCATGCAGGGCGTCGCACGACGCCGCATCGCTTCTTTCCCGATTCGATTGACACGAGAGCGTACTCCTTTGCGAGCAAGACATTCTGTTTGGCGTACCCGAAGATCGGGCCAAGTGCCCCACTGTTGTGGCAGGACGCGGCCCGCCAGGAAGAAACCAACCTCAACCGCGGTTTAAGCACGGCGATGAATTCACGTGCCGGTGCCGGTCAGTTGCCGTTGGTCCTTCGGTCACCGTGCTTCGACGGTTCATACGCGGGGCCGGACTCGGCGCTTCGTTCCAGTCGATCCACGAGCATCCCACGGCACTGGCGGATTCTCGCGGCGAAGCCGTTACCAGCCATGAACCGCTCTTATCAGACCCTACGCCCCGCGTCGGCGCCCCAGAACCAGCCCCAAGCCCACTAACAACATCAGGCCCGTGGCCGGCTCAGGAATGGCGAAACGGAACACACCGTCGAGGACGCTGCCGGTCCCGTCCAGGAACGAACCCTGGAAAACCACCTCACCGAAGTTCGTCAGGTCAAAGGCCTCCGCCGCATCGTGGAAAACATTCGTAACCATCGTGCCGCCGTATGGCAGGCCATCGACCGGTACAGCCGTCGATAACAGGAGCTCACCGTTGAAGAAGATGCCCTCCCGAATGTCGGTTGGCGTTCCACCGTTGTGGATCACGCCCGCATAGATAAGGTCACCGTTGTTGTTGATGTCGATCGCGGTAATCGACTCCAGGATCGAGCCTGCGTCCAGCAGCCCCGCCGGGTCCTCTATTACCCCACCGGATTCCATGTAGAACCCCGTCTCGGTGGCCAGGAACTCGCCGCTGTCCAGTTCCCCCCGGATGGCCCAGGTGCCGTCGTCGGCCAGGGTGGTCTCGAACACCTTGTCAACCGGGCTCGTGCCGCCGGGCAGCGTGTGACCCTCCTGCGCCAGCAGCATGGCAGTTCCGGCCCTAACCAGGACGCAGACCTTGTCCTCGGACGAGCTCAGATTCGTGTCCTGGTAGAAGGCATAGTCACCGCTGGCACTCCAGCTCACGTGGCTGAAGTTGGTGTCCCATTTGATGCCGGCACCAAGACCGAGCTCCGGGGGCACAGGGTCGTCCTCTCTGGCAGCGATGATCCCGTTCTTGAAAATGGCGGAGTCGGAACTCGTCGACACCCCGCCGATATCCCCTACCAGTCCGAAGCCACCGTCACTGAATATGCCGGCATAGCCGTTGGAGGTGGACGAGTTGGAGATCGGCGGCATCGATCCGACAGGGTCATCGGACGACGCCAGCGGAGTCACCGCGCCCGTGACCGCGTTATAGCGGTAGAGCATGGTCGCTTCCGACCCGATGTCGGTATCCTGCTGTATGCCGGCAAAGAACACGCCGTCACCCGACGCGTTAATCTGACGCCGCGTCTGGAACTCGTCGAAGGTGTTGTACGTACCGAAGACGCCCGGCGCGTCCTGGCCTTCCTGCGCCGCCACAGCGCTGCCGTGAAACAGGAAGTGGTCCGCATTGCCGTTGCCGGTGAGATTGCCGTTCACGAACAACACGCCGGCGTCGTTGTAGTTCGGCCGTTCTATGATCCGGAACGACTCGCCCGGCGGTGCGGCGCCGGGGGCGACCTCACCCTCGACCATCAGCGGTGTCAAGGTCACTTCGCCGACTGCCGCGGAAGCGAACCCGACCAGAACGGACATCAGCACTATGCAGGCCAGCGGCCGCCTCCACTGGCGACGAGCCAACCTGCCCGGGGAAACAATCCGGCCCTGCGTATGCAAACCTGACATCTCCATTCCTCCTCCTCTTGCGAGCGAGAACCAGTGGTGCCTTCCCGCGGCTCGTACGCGGGTCGGTCAAGAGAGAGTTCAACGCACTTGGCACGCTGCCCAGCCTGCTGCCTGCGGCGTGACCTCTGCTACCGACAGCCATGCCCTATAACAGTGCTGAGCACTTCAATCGTGCTGAGCGCATTCTAGCAAAGCGCGATGGCCATTGCAAGGCCTCTGAGGCTTAACTATTGACAAATTGGATGTGCTGAAGTATGCTCAGCGTGCTGAGAATTGTGTCGGCCAATCAGCAGAGATTTGACGCGGGTAACTGAGTCACAGGAGATCAAGAGTGGCAACTGGCCAGCGAACGAGTCGTGCAAACCACCTGTCCAACGGGCGCGGCACCGAGGCGCCCGCGCCGCTGACAGCTCGAGACCGGGCAGCGGCCGAGCGCGCCGCCCAACGGCTGCGCTCAGAACTGCGGCTGCTGCTGTCGCATCTCCCGGAGGGGCAGCGGCAGGTCA
>JANQGB010000966.1 GCA_028277545.1 Phycisphaerae bacterium
TGGCTCGCCGAACCTCCGCACTGGCCCATCGCGTGGATGCCGGCCACTGGCAACCCTCGCGACAGGATCTGGCCCTTGTCTCCGCGAACAGTGAGTTGAAGAATCTGCACGCCGGCCAACCGGCCTTCGTGTTGGGCAACGGGCCATCCCTGGCCACACAGAATCTGCGTCCGCTGGCCAACCAGATCACCTTCGCGGCCAACGGCTTCTGGCGGCACCCGCTGATGGCCGAGGCGGAGGAGCGGGGCGAGGACGGCTGGCAACCGACCTACTACTCGATGATCGACCCCCTCTACTTCGACGGCTCCGAGCCGATGAAGGCCGCCCTAGAGATCATTCGCCGCCGCGCCCGGCGTTGCACCTTCCTGGTGCCGGTTCGATCGCTGGCCGCCATCCACGAGCAGGGCTACCTCCCGGCGGATCGGCTGCGGGCTTGCCTGCTTGGCGGGCACGTCGCCAGTGGGGCAGAGTGGAGCTGCGATCTCTCCAGGGCGCTGCCGCTGCTGCAAAGCGTGTCCCTCATGGGCCTGCTGTCGGCGCTGTACACCGGCTGTAACCCCATCTACATGCTGGGCATGGATCACGACTGGCTGAGCCAGCCGGTCATCCGCTGCGAGCATTTCTACGCCGAGGTCTCGGTCGAGGGGCATCCCACTTTCGAGGCCATCGAGCGCGGCGGCAGCGAGACCTACTTAGAGAACATGGAAGGCATGTCCACACTCTACCGGTCGTATCACGGCGTCCTGGAGCTGGCTTGCCGGATGGGCGTGGCCATCTACAACGCCACGCCCGGCGGCTATCTGGACGTCTTCCCGCGGGTAGCCTACGAGAGCGTAGTGCCCCAACCCCCGCCGCCCAGGAACCCATCGCCGCAACGCCGGCAGCCTGCTGTTGACAAAATGTGACACCGGCACCCTGCCGGTGGAAGTGTGGCACCGGCATCCTGCCGGTGAGAGTGTGGCACCGGCATCCTGCCGGTGAGAGTGCGTCACCGGCATCTTGCCGGTGGAAATGTGGCACCGGCATCCTGCCGGTGCAATCAAAGACCGAACGCCAAAACAATCCGGGGCCACCGACCCCGACGCCCGAGCGTCCCCGCCTGTCGCCGAGCCACGTCAAAGGAAACGTCGCGGGCATCGGGCGGGCGCAGGCGTCTTACGATCCATTCCCCGAGTCCGCCGACTCTTGACAGTCGACACGATAGCTGCGATGACGTGTCACATCCCGTACACCAAGTCCGCAGACTCCGCAAGACCCAGGCGCCACCTCTGCAAACGTCTCACGTGCAGCGCGCCAGCTAGGATGACGTGTCACATCCCGTGCACCAGGTCCGCAGATTCCGCAAGACCCAGGCGCCAACTGCGCAGACGTCTCACACTCCACGCGCTAGGCCCGGCATTCATGCCGGGTTAACGCACACGGCCTCCCGCCCGCACGACCCCGGTTCACCGGGGTTCTCGATGGGGTCTTCAGACACGAGCCACAAACGCCCGTAAACTGTGCTTCTGCCGGCAAGGCGCAGAATCCTCGACAATATAGAACCCACTGCAATATCTCTACGGGTAAACCCGAGCCACGAGAAACCCGCTGAAGGCGGGCTTTACAAGGTCAGCCGGCATCCAATACCCGGCATAAATGCCGGGCCTAGCGCCCGTCGCAAACGACGTCAGCTAGATGTAGGTACCATGTAAGTGGTACGGACACGAAACGGGGACGCAACTACGACCTTGGCAGGTAGCTGCGTCCCCGTTCCGCAATCAGACTTGCTTCTCCGGTATTATGAAGGCTCCGGGGCCACTACGAATCCTCGCTCTCCTGTGTGGCGCGACGCCCGAACGTCTTTGCCCACACCCAGCTAATGAACACGACGAACACGGGCACGAAGATCAGTCTGCCCACGAACCAAGGCCACTGCAACGCCCCGGACACAGGATCACGGTCTCGAACCAGTCCCCAGATCACAGTCAAGGCCATGATCGCAGTCCAAGTCACCAAGCGCCCTGAGTTTGTCCTTCCGGTGGTCGCCAACTCAGTTCTCCGATCTCGCCGTTCGCTAACGACGTGCTGCCGTAACCCGGCTCCGGCAGGAAGAGGTCGTGAATCCCGTTGTAGGCCTGGACGTCGGCCGTGGCCAGAGTCCCGCCGCGACTCTCGGCGTAGGTCCAGGCGTCGTTCCAGCTCAGGGCCTTGTCGGTCAGGGCGTACACCGGCGTAGTGTGGGCCGGGCGCTCATGCCACTCCAGTTCGTCGATCTCGTCCCGCCGCTCGCCGTTCACGTCCTGCACCTGCCCGCTGTTGTTGTAGATCAGCCGCTTTGAGCGGTAGTACCTGTCCAGGTCGCGCCTCCGCACGATGCGGGTCACGTTGCCGTCCGGATCGTAATAGTACCACACCGTTTCATCCAGGACATCCTGCAGGTCGTCGATGGTGACACCAAGCGCGTCACCGTATGGACGGCCGAGACGCTCGTGTGGCACAGGCATCCTGCCTGTGCAGTGCCCCGGTGCGCCTGAGGTGCCACAATCCTTAGTTGGTGCATCAAGATGCACCCTACAACGTCCGGCACCGGCAAGAGGCCGGTACCACAAGAGGATGGTGTGGCCGGGACGCACCCTATCTGCTAAATCCGCCCAGCTGAGGCTTTGACGCGGCGGGATTCGGGGCTCACGGCAGGAACTGAACGTCAAAACAGTCCGGAGCCACCGACCCCGACGCCCGAGCGTCACCGCCGGTCGCCGAGCCAAGTCCAAGGAAACGTCGCGGGCATCGGGCGGGCGCAGGCGTCTTACGATCCATTCCCCGAGTCCGCCGACTCTTGACAGGTGACCCGATAGCTACGATGGCGTGTCACATCCCGTGCACCAGGTCCGCAGATTCCGCAAGACCCAGGCGCCACCTCTGCAAACGTCTCACGTGCAGCGCGCCGGCTACGATGACGTGTCACATCCTGTGCACGAGGTACGCAGATTCCGCAAGACCCAGGCGCCAACTGCGCAGACGTCTCACACTCCACGCGCTAGGCCCGGCATTCATGCCGGGTTACCGCACACGGCC
>JANQGB010000606.1 GCA_028277545.1 Phycisphaerae bacterium
ACGATACCGGTGCGGGGCGGATCGTCAAGCTTTGCAGGCCGCTCTGCCGCCGGTCTGGCCGGTGGCCGAAGCCCTGGATGGTACCACTGCGGGGAAGTAGCCCCGGCCGGCCACCGCCTCAGCCGGCCGAGCGTAGAGCGGCACCCGCCAGACCGGCGGCAGAGCGGCCTGCAAAGCTTGACGATCCGCCCCGCACCGGTATCGTATGGATAGAGAGACATCGGCGGCGTAGCTCAGTTGGTTAGAGCATCGGATTCATAAACCGAAGGTCGACGGTTCAAGTCCGTCCGCCGCTAATTCACAAGCCCCTGTGAGTCAAAAGCTTACAGGGGCTTGCTTCTTGCGCCTCTTGGCAGACTTACTGGCCGGTTTCGTAGCCGCTCTGGAATGAAAGTGCTGCCCGGCGTTCTGGCCACGAGACGTTGCGTTCCTCTGCTCACGACCGCGGCGCCTGGCCTCGCTTTCGGTCGGTACGCTGGGGTGGGCAGGTCCGCTCACAGCGCTCGCCTCCACCGCCAGGCCAGAACGAAACTTCAGTCACTCTTGTCTCTGATTGCGTCTCGGGCGCGTGAAATGACATCGTGGTAGTTGGAAGCAAATGGTTCCGTCAAGGACTTCTCGAGCAGACAGCACAGGTCCCAAAGGACACGCTGCTCAGCCTGGTCCACTATAGTGAGCTCATCGGAATCCGAGTACCGCGACAGAAATTCGAACAAGACCAGTGCCTCGTTTCTGGACAGGTCGAGTTGTATAGACGCTTCATTCATGATCGTGTTGGCACGTCGCAGTTCGGACTATTATGCGCGCCTTCGAAGTCTTGGACAACGCAAGTATCCTACTGCTCGGCACACCCAATCGATCCGGCTCACCCGAGACTAGTGGGCCATAAGAAGAAAGCGGCTCCCGAGTCGGATCGGGAGCCGCTATTGTCAGGTAGTACACTGGATTGGTGGCCGGGCGGCCTCGCTATTGGGCCATGAACATCCGCTGGAAGATCGAGAAGTCGCCAAGATCCACGCGCCCGTTGGCGTTGAGGTCGGCCCGCTCGCACCCGACAGAACGAATGACGTCCGGGCCCAGCATGCAGCTATGGAACTGCGCCATGTCCGCGTCATCTACGACTCCGTCGCAGTCCATATCGCCTGTCGCACCTCCTCCGCACTCGCTGAGCCTGATCACCACCAACGACGTGGGCGTGTCAGCGGTGGCGGCCACGTAGATGTCCCCGACGGCATCCAAGGCTACGTAGGCCGGCGAGGGCGTCACCGTGTCGTGCAGGAAGGAGTACATCAGGCTTTGCCCGGTACCGTCCAGCTTGGTGACGAAGTTGGAGTAGAAGGTGCCGCTGTCGTAGGGTGGGAAGTCGTCGGACTTGGAGTGGCCGGCGACATATGCCCGGCCGGCCGAATCGACGGCCAGTCCGTAGCCGTGATCGATCAGCAGGCCGCCCAGATAGGTGGCGTACTCGAAGGCACTGCCGTCGGCCGCCAGGCTGGCGACGAAGACGTCGTCGCAGTTGTAGTCGGCGCCAAAGGGCACCTCGCACCCCCGGATCTCACCGGCAAACTCCTCCTGGTATGCGCCCGCGGTGGTCGGAAAGGCCGCCGACTGGGTATGACCATCGAGGTACAGGCGCCCGTCTGCCCCCAGCGCGATGCCGCGGACCGACTCAATCTCCTCGCCTCCCAGGTAGGTGCTGTATTCGATCGTGCCGCCGTCGGCCGAGATTCTGGCGGCGAAGGCGTCCCGCTCACCGCCATTTGAGGATTGGGCCGGGCTGACGGTGGGGAAGTCGTCGCTGTCGGTCTCGCCGACGATGTAGATGCGGCCGGCCGCGTCCAGGGTGATTCCGCGGGCCGTGTCGTCGTAGTAACCGCCGAAGAACGTGCTGTACTCGAGTTGGCTGCCGTCGGCCGAGATCCTGGCCACGTAGGCATCGCTCCAACCCCACCACGGGAAGCCGGCCAGTTCGTCCTGGATCGGGTCGACGGTCGGGAAGTCGATCGACTCGGTACTGCCAGTGATGTACATCTCGCCGCTGCTGCTTACGGCGATGTCGTGGCCCCAATCGGATCGCGACGCGCCGAGGTAGGTACCGTAAAGCTGGGTGCCGTCCAGGCCGGAAAGCTTGACGACGAAGGTATCGTACTGAGCGCTGGCCGGGGAGGCCTGTAGCGGATTGAGAGTGGGGAAGTCGTCCGAGCCGGTGGTCCCGACGACGTACACGTCGCCGAGAGCGTCAATGGCGATGCCACCCGGGATATCGTGAGATTCACCGTCCAGCCACTGAGACCAGGTGACACCGCCGCTTGTATCGATCTTCAGCACCAGCGTGGCATAGTTGCTGCCCGGCCGGGCGGCCAGCACGAAAGCCGAGCCCGCGTCATCGACGACAATGTCGTGCGGTTGCACGGTGCCGAACTGGCTCAATACCTCCTGGTATACGACGGTCGGTTCGTCCGCATAGCCCGCCAGACCACCCGTCAGGAGTGTCCCAATGGCCGGCAGGAGCCAGGCACGAGATCGCGTTCGCTGGTTCAGGGAGTTCGCTCGCAACATGTCGTGCTCCTTGTGATCGAAGTTGCGAATCTAAGCCGGTCAGCCCCGCGGGTAGGCGGCCTGACCGCCGCAAACCCAGGCATGCCCCAGCACAGTGGGTAGCGGCCCATTCGGCAGCCGCTTAGATGCTCCCTTAGTCGCATCGGGGCCGCAGGCCTTACAACGGCTGCTGTGGAAGTTCAAAAAGATGCGGAATTGCCACGGGGAAGCCAGCCGTAACGAACGGCTCGATCCGGCTGTATCGAGACCCGCTACACCGTATCTCCTTGCCCGAAAGTGTTTTAGTTCAACAACTTCGAGCTGGCCAGGGCAATGGGGAGCGCTCTTCTAAGAGTTGGCTGCCGGTCGAGTCGCGCCAGCCCACAACGGCGTGACAGCCGTGCGCTAAGTGCCGGTTGATCTGTGGGCCAGAGAAGCCGCGACTGCCCCACGACTTCGCGTACCCTTGGACGATTTACAGGAGCGCCTGCAATCTGGACCGGTTCCGAGGGGCCCGCGCGCTATTGCCCATCAAAGGCGGCCTGAAACGCAGCGAAATCTTCCATATCACAATCGCCGTCGGCGTCCAGGTCTGCGTCATCGCAGCCCTCCACGGAGCCCGGGACGGGGCCCTCGAGGCAGGGCGCCATGATCTCGAAGTCGGCCAGATCGACGTCGCCGTCACAGTCCATATCCCCCGGTGCACACGATTGGGACACGCCCCAGATCTCCACGTCATCTACGTTCCAGCCGGAGTAGGCCCACGTGCCGCCGGTGAGCACCTCGTGACTCCAGCGGATCCAGACGTTCGGCTGGTCGTCAGCGACGGCGGAGATGTCGAACTCCCAGTGGTTCCACGCGTCGTCCGCGATCTCGACGAACCCATTCTCCCAGAGCGTAACCCAATAGACGTTGTCGTTTGACACTTCGATCTTGGCGGCGACCCAAGGCAACCAGTCGGTGTTAAGCCAGCGCCAGAAGCTCATGCTCGAACCCGTGACGCCGGTCATGTCGATCGGTCCAACCGTCAGGTAGTACGGGCCTCCAATCTCGATGGCGAAGTCGCCGTAGAGGTTGACGCCGTAGACGTTCTCACCGGTGTAGCCACTGGTTGGATCGGGGTTGCCGAACTCCTCACCGCCGAGGCCCTGCGGCACACCAAACGCCCACTCGCCGTCAGTGCCCCAGCCGGGGTCCTCGTCAAGCAGCCACTGGTATTGAAGGGTTGGCTCGGTATCGGCCCGGGCAACAAGGCTCATCGTGGCAATCGCCACGCACGCGAACGTAGCTTGAACTCGTCTGATCGTGCTGTACGCACACATCCGTCCCCCTCTGCACTCGACTCGTGTCATGTCTGATTCCCTTCTGTTGGTTGCGTTTCTCAAGGAGCCCGGCCGGCGGCCCTCGCCGCAGCCGGCCTCAGTCTCAACTCAAATCAAGCTGTGGACACGCCGTTACGTTCGTTTTGGATGATGAACGGTAATCCTCGACTCTCCAGCGTTCGTGGGGCCGGAGGAGCCATTCCGCAGGGGGGATTGGCGCCTGCTGAGCCACGCATTGACCGGACGTGCCGTGCGGCCATCCTGCGATTATCCGCACCGCCCTTGCCGGCAGCCGGCGGATGGTGACGGGCGATGTCAGCGGGCAGCGATGATGGCTGCACGCACCCGCAAGCCCCGCTCTCCGGCGACCGGCTGGAAGAGCGCCCGATGTATGGACCCGCCCCCATCGGTCAGCCTCCACCACCGGTGAACGTGATCTGGAAAGCGCGGAAGTCTTCTACGTCTACGTCGCTATCTCCGTCCAAGTCGGCCGCGTCGAAGTCTTCGGCCGCACAGTCTTGCGGAGGAATGTCGATACCAGGGCCGGCGAGGCACCCGGAGAACACAAGATGGTCCTCGGCATCGACATCGCCATCGCAGTCAAGGTCGCCGGTGGTACCGACGGAAAACTCCAGCCGAACGGTGGTTGCCCGATCCTCGAAACCGGAGGGGATGGGCCGCGTCGTGCCGACCACCACCACGCCGCCGTCGTCACCGGCCGCCAGATCGGAGAGGAACATGGTCTCGTCGCCCACGTTGCCGGTCCAGCGGAGGTCGCCTGCGGGGCTGAAACGCACAACGCGCGGATCGAGGAATGACAATCCGTTCGTGTCGCGCCCGCCCACGAAGACGTCGCCGCATGGGCCGACCGCCACCTGGGAGAACGAGGTTGCGGTCCCGGCGTACGAGTATGACGTGGTCCATGCGACGGTACCGTCGGGATCGATCCGCGAAAGCTCCGCGGGGTCGCCCACAGACACGACCCCCGTGAGGTACGCCTCGCCCTGCGGGCCGATTGCGAGATCGGTGCTGACCTGGAAGTTGCAGCCGTCAGCCGGCAGATCCAGGCTCCACTGGAGGGTCCCGTCGGCCGCGAATCGCCAGACGCGGGAGTTGACGGTGATGCCATCGGGTTCGCATCCTACCTCCAGCGAGCCGGTAACGACGAAGTCGCCGTTGGCGGCGACCGCGAGGAACGCCTCGCTCAGGGCCAGGCCGGTCCCCTGATCCGAGTAGGACCAGAGCACGTTTCCGGCGGGATCTATCTTCTCGATGTCATAGCTCGTGAAGTCGTTTACGGACACGACGATCGCGTTCAGATCGTCGTCCACGCCCAGTGCGCTAACGCCGCCGAATCCGGAGAAGGACAGCGGGACGGCGTCGATCAGTGTGCCGTCGGAGGTGTAGCGTTGCAGCGATCCGGCCGCGCCGTCGTCGTAGGCGACGATGCGCTGCCCATCGTTCGCAATGGCGATCTGCGGGGCGAGGAATCCGCCGCTGACGGGTCCGGGAAGGGCCAGGTCCCATCGCAGGGTGCCGTCGGCCGCGTAGTCGAGGATGAGCGGGTGCGAGCCTGTCGAGTCGAGGGAGATCGCGATGGCCGCCACGCCCTCGGCCGTCGCCTCGATATCGACTATCCCCTCGCTACCTACACCGACCCCGTTTCGAATGACCTGCCAGGCTAACGTGCCGTCGGGGTTGTACTTGATGATGGCTATCGCGTTGCCCAGCCCGGTCCCGTCATCCGGCCGTGCCGTCACGTAGACGGACCCGTCCGGGCCGATGGCCGTGAGGTCGCCGACTGCCCACGAGGGCGGAATCGGCTGCCAGTCACGCGTCCACGAACTGATTGGCGACCACGCCGCCTGCGCCGCCGCCACGCCGCACATCAAACTGATTCCACAGACCCACGCGGTTTGCCCGTTTACGTTCCGGTTCATTCCGCTTCCTCCTGCAGATTTGTAGTTGGCAACTCATCCCATGAGGCGCGGCCTGTTGGCCCAACGAAAGTTGCGCCCCATGCGACCAATGCGTTACGCCATCGGGTTCTCGTTGACTTAGTCCGACAAATACAAGAAAGCCGTGGGGTCGAATGAAATCCGTCCGGCCCCCAGCGCCACGCAGGGGCGTTGCTTTAGGGCCCGGGCACCCGCAGAGGCATTAATCGTCAGACATCCCGCCCCGCCGGCGCGAAAAGGCCGGTGCGGGCCTGCCTACGACCGTGCGGCGCGTCCATCTTAGGTGCCGAGGTGCCACCCACGGATCCAGACCGGTCTCAGCGGCCCTGTCGCAAGGGCTGGAGCGGCTACCGAGAGGAACAGAATCACAAAGCCAAGGAACCGGCCGCAGGCTCGAAAGTGACTGTGACCGAGGACCAAAGCACTCGCTCCTGACGAACGGATACGCTAACGGGTGCCATGCTCGATTCGCTCCGATCGATACAATGCAGATGACGTGCCATATCTTTGGACAGAGTCACTTGACGACGCGGGGGCCCTGACGAGGCCGCAAACGCAGGTGGTCTGGAATTCCTTGCCCTGGCGGCCAACCACAGCTGACCTGCGCCACAGCCTGCGCCGCCGTATTTGGTGGCCGCCGCAACATGCTGCGGGGCATATTGCGGCCCGGTCCGATTGGGAGTCCGAGACGTGGGTGCATCGCCCGCACCTCCGTGAATCAGACAGTTCGGCATAAGCCGCCCGGCCACAGCGGCCAGCCCGCACGTGCCGGCCCCATGCGTACGGCCCATCGAGCTACCCGGGAGACTGCCACACCCAACCCACGAGGTCCGGGTGACCTGCGATCAGCGGTGGCCCGAGCCTGCACGCAACCGCTGCGGGCCCGGGGTGCACTGGTACAGCAATGTAATCAGGGATAACTCGATACACCGGTGATTAACACGGACGACACTCCGCAAGTGTCATCTCGCTCGCCCTGTGCAGTGGTACAGCAGGGTCTTCTCCGACAAGCCTGGTAGAGGCTATTCTATGCTCAGGGGCAGTAGCCTATCTCACTTCACCTGCCTCAAACCCGATAGCCGCGTCGTCATTAAAGCGGCCCAGCCGTATCCGCCGCGACCATCCGGCAGCCAGGTCACCCTTACTACGCTAAGCGCCGGTCGAACCAGGAAATCAGCATACGTCACGAGAACCTGTTGCCACGACTGTGTTCTATGCGGAATGGCGTCAGCATATTAAACATGGGTTAATCGATTAGCGCCTAAATAGGTGGCTGTCCCTAATATTCAATATTGTCCCTAATATTTCATCTGCCAGAGAGATTGTCGCCGTCACGATTGTCAAGCCCCGTCACGGAGTCACGGAATCCTGTTATCGATAGCTAAAGGGCGCAACGTTGTTGAACTCGGTAGTGGCCGGCTGTAGAATTCGGAGCAGGCCTTCCACCTGTGGAGGTCCGGTTAGTGGTGCGGGCGACACCAGCGATGCGCGCTGCCCCCAGGGCTTCGGAGAGGTATGTGTATGCCAGAACTGCGGAATAGCACGACGATCGACGACGCCATTCGACAGATTCGAGCGTCGATCCGGAAGCCCACATTCCTGGATACGACGTATCTGTTCATGAAGACCATCGCCGCCGTAGCCAAGTGGAACATCGAAGAAGCAGGAGTGCGCCTATCTGAAACGTGGGAGACGTTCTGCAAGAAGCAACCCGCCGGCCTGAAGCTTGTTGCCAAGTACCGGGACCTGCTCGATGAGAGTCGGCGGTGCTCAGGCGGCGCACCGGAACTCAAGGCGCGGAGTATTGCTCCATCACTGGAGGCACGCAAGGCTGCCTGGCGGATACTGAAGGAGGGCGTCATCCCGCGCGAGTTTGCGCTCCCGCTCTGTGCCGAGGCCAGCATGTTCGTAGCGTCAGGGTGCTTCTATGCGAGCCAGTACGCGCGTGCCAATGAACAATTGCGCCTGGCCTCCGACGACCTGGCCCGCGCCAGGCATCGTGACGACCCCTATAAAGGCTTGTGGGACAAGGAAATAACGCTTGAACAATGGAAACTCCTGTTGCTCACGACGGAGGCGGCCGAATCGACGTCTGCGTTTGACCAGCTTGTCACACTGTCGGAGAATGATGATCTCGCTAAGGCGATTAATGGTGGTTTAACGCGCGGAGATGGGCACAGTTCACAATTCGCGCTTCCGCTGTCACGTTGGCTACACGAAAAGCTCTCGGAATGGGACGTTGACCAAGCCAGAGTGGACGAGATTCGCGTCGGCCTGATCGAGGCGGACCGTTGCGAGTACCTCAGATCCTGCGCCAAGTACCTGGCGAACCGCGCATTTGCGGACGTGCTCCTCTGCGCGCGATTCAGTGATCCTGAGATTGCGTTCCGGTGCATAGAGACGTA
>JANQGB010000613.1 GCA_028277545.1 Phycisphaerae bacterium
GCGGAGCTGATCACGCAGTCATTAGCCCAGGAGATGCCCGTCCGCCGCCAGTCGTAGTAACCGGCCCACGGCGCAGTCCGCCCGTCATAGCCCGCGTAATAGTCGCGGTGATACTTGGAGGCCGTATCCTCCGGGTCGACCGGCTGGCCCTCATGCGTACGGTGCACGTCGGCGTAGCCGGCGTACTCCGCCAGCACCCACTTGCGGCCCACGTCGGCCACCTCGCTGTGCCGCTCGTGCTGTTTGTGGAACTGCAGGGCTGGATCGTCGGGCGGGTCCTGCCACATCTCCAGCAGCAGCGGTGCCCACCACTGCATCGCCTCCTCGATGCTGCCCGCATCCTGGGCCACGTTGTCCAGCACCGCGATGCCCGGCCGTGACACCAGCTTGTCCACGATCGGCCCGGCCGACGGATCGTCGTTGATATAGTGCAGGTACAGCGGCCCCGGCAGCGGGAAGGGCAGCCAGCCCGGTACCAGGTTGACCCCCACCTCGAACGTGACGTCATCCGCCAGCACCATCGGCCGGTTGACCAGGCGCAGGTCTTCGGTCAGCGAGGTCGACTGGGCCGCGTTGACCGCCAGGCGGTCAGCCGGCTCGCGATCGCCTGCCGGCGTGAACGGCGCCTCCCGGGGCAGGTCCAGCCGGCGCGGTTGCGGCTGCCACAGGTCCGGGTCCTCCTGCCAGGGATACTCGTCCGTATAGAAGCGCAGGGCCCACAGCCAGGTGCCGGCCAGGTTGAGCAGTTCCTTGGCGAAGTGCAGCCCCACCTGGTCACAGACCACCAGCAGGGCGTCCATCACCGAGCAGGACGTGGCTTGTTCGTCACGCAGCCGGGCCGTCATGGCCTCGGCGAACACGTCCCCGTTGGCCAGGTCAACCTGGTCGTCGAACTGGGCCGCGTCCCGGACGAAGTCGGTGACATCTATGGTCAGCGGCCGGTGGAAGTAGAGCGCCCAGCGCAAGGCGTCCGACACCGTCCAGGGCCGGGCCGACGGATCGCCCGGCCAGGTGAACAGCGGCACGCCGATCAGGTCGCTGGGCGGGTCGTCGCCCAGCGGGTTGTAGCCCCCGGTCACCGGCCCGAAGGGGTAATACTTCGCCGAACGGTTGGGCACCCCGCCGGGGTTGAAAACCACCGGCAGCGTCTGCACCACCTGGGTGTCCGGGTTCAGCGGGAACCACTCTGCCTGCGGATCGCGCCGCATGACCTGGCCCAGTATCTGCGCCCGCCGGTCGTGCCGCAGAGCCTGGTCGGCCGTGGAGGTCAGCTCGAAGCTGATCAGTTGCTGTCGCGGGTCCCAGCGATAGCTGCCCAGTTCCACCCGCCCCTCAAAGAGCGGGTAATCCTCACTGCCGGACGGGTCGACCCCGTCAAGCTGGATGCGCACCCGGTTGTTCGGCCCGAACGTATCCCGCAGATGTGCCATGTGTCGGGCACCGATGCTGCCGGCCGCGTCCAGGTCCTCGTCACTCAGGGCCGCCTCCAGCGTGGCCGCGCTCGGATCGCCGTCCCGCCCCTGGCGGATCGACGACCAGGTCACTCCCTCGACCGGCTGCCACTCCCCGGCGATCTCGATCAGCAGCGAACTGGGCGCCTCCAGCGGCGAGCTGGTGCGATAGTCCACCGGCACCAGGTCCGGTGGCTTCACCGCGTTGCTCAGCGGGCTTTGAGTGCCGCTAGCTGATGACATCGCCGATCTCCCGGAAGCGCAGGCTGAGCTGCACCAACACCATGTTGTCGCTGGTGACCTGCCGTGGCCCCATCACCACCGCCTCCCGCAGCACCACGCCCTTGTAGGTCCGCCCGAAAGCGTCGATCATGTCCGTCTTGCGTATCTGCATCGGGTCCGCCGCCCCGGTGAGCTTGTTGTAGCCCACAATGTAATGCCCGATCTCCGCCATGATGGTCGCCCGCGTGACGTCCGTGTCGCACTTGATCACGCACTGCCATTCGATCACCCTGCCCCGTTCGCCCAGCGTGTCGACCTGCGACATGTTCTGCTGCACGAAGCGCGTCTCGACCTGGTCGACCTCCGGCTCCCGGATCACCGTCCGCACCGTGGCGATCGCCGTCGGCGGCACCGCCGTCCGCCGCGCAGACCCCGGCTGCCCGATGTCCAGCGACGCGACACCGTTGGTCCCCCCAAAGCTGGGCACTTCGTCAGGCATGGCTCAAAACGCCGAAACGCAGAAACACCGAAACACCGAAATCCGAAGACAGAAGACAGAACACAGAAGACAGAATGTGGCACCGGCAGTCAACTGGTTGCTTGCCGGTGGGCTGTTTCTGCTGTTGTTGCCGTTCTTCTCAATTCTCACTTCTCACTTCTAACTTCGCCGTTCGCCCCTATTCCGCCCCGCTCCGTTCCCGGGCGTTCTGCCCGTTGACACCACCGCGTACGCCCGCCGGGCTGCCGTAGTTGCGTGGCTGGTGATTATGGATCACTGTCACGTTCTGCTGTGGCTGGCCTGCTGCCGGCGGCTGATCAACTACCTTCAGGTTTTGCTCTTCCTGACTCGGCCCTTCTCTGTCTCTGCGCATTCTCTCCCAGAGCGCTTGAGCGATTTGCTCGACGACCGGATCGACCCGCTCGTGGTCGCCCTCCGCAGTGGGCAGCTCGTAGGCCTCCTCTCCGGGGAACGCCGGACGGTACTGCTTCTGCCCGCGCTTACGAGCCAGTTCCTCATTCTGCCTGCGAGCTTCGAGCTGCCTGGCAATCTCCAACGCCTGTTGCGCCTGATCGCCGCTCAGCCCGTACTCACCCTCGATGAAGCCCAGTATTTCGTTCGAGTCCCCGTGCGCGGCGATTTCATCCCGGCCAAACGGATTACGGCTGATACTGAAATCAAACTCCCCGAACTGCTGCCGAGCTGTGTCCCTGGTCCGATCCAGTTCCTGGCCGCGCAGCTTGGCGATACCCTCCAACTCGGCGGCCCTCCTCGGATCTCGTTCCAGCACGCCCAACCTGGCCCGCGCCCTGGGGTCGCTGGGGTCGATCCAGCCCCGTTCAGTAGCGGCGGCCATACGCATGTACTCCCCGGCGTTTGCTCCCGTGCCGGCCAAGGCAGCGGCCACCTGCACGCTGTGGTCCTCGAAGCCTGCCTTGCGCAACTGCTGCTCGCGGAGGGCGGCCTCGTCGAGCGTCTGCTGATCCGTCTTGCCTCGCGCGACAAGTTCGTCAGCCAGTTGCCCGCGAACATCTTCGCGTTCCTCGCGCATCTGGTTCTTGAGCTCGAGGTATTCGCGTAGCGACGCCGTCGCTTCGGCGTGCTCCTTCCTGAGCTCCTGCCATTTGGAGATAGCCAACGAAACACCGATGAGCGCCGCCCCGCCCGCCCCAAGCAGCGCATAGGCCCCGGCGTTAGACTTGAGCGAGCCGCTGACCTTATCGACGATTCCGGAGAGACTGAGGTTCTTCGTGCTCAGGTCGTTGGCGAGATTCATCGCCCCGCGCATGCCGTCCATCAGCCCGCCGAACGCGGGGTGGATCTGGTTGAGGACGTCCTTCAGGTCCTGCTCGGAACTGGTCAGTTCGTCGGTATTGTTCTTGAGGTCCTCGACGTCCTCCGCCGCCCCCTCGGGAATGGGTCGGCTGGTGGCCCCCATGATCACGTCGATCTGCCCGCCCTGGCCGCCCTCCTGGACTGCCTTGTTGACCTCCCGTTGCGAGTCGGCCACCTTCTTCAGCGCAGACGCCGTTTGATCCGCCCCCTGTTCCTCGACTCGAATTGTGGCCCGTCGCTCGCTCAAAGCAGCACCCCCGTGTCACCTATTGACATTTCAGCTTTCGGCGTTTCGGAGCTTCCTGATCACGTCTGGTTCGCGAAGGTCAGAATCTTGTTCGTGTCGCCCCAGGTCCGCTTGGTGGCCCCGTCGGAGTCCAGCCACTGAGCCACGCCACGAATCCGATGCTCGGTGTAGCCCGCCACCTGGTGCGATCCCTGGTCCTCGGTCCACTGCACGTTCTTGAGCGTAATCACCTGGTTGGTG
>JANQGB010000806.1 GCA_028277545.1 Phycisphaerae bacterium
CGGCGACAGGCGCGACGAGCCGTCTCCATGGCCAACATCAAGGGCATTCTCACCTGCTGCCTGATCCACGCAAATGACAACATGGGCGCCTTCCCGGACACGCTGGCGCAGTTGGCGGAGCAGGGACAGGTGACACCTCAGGTCTTCTGCAGCCCTTATGACGGCAGTGGGCCGCAGACCATAGAGGAGATCGCCACCGAGTCGTTCTATCTCTACAAGGCGGGGCTGAACAACAAGACGCTGAAAGACCCCGCCAACACGGTTGTACTGGCAGAGCAGTGGCACGGAGAAGACGGCATCGCCATCGGTTTCGCCGATGGCCACGTCGAGTGGGTCACCGAACCGCGAGCCGGCCAACTGCTGGCCCAGATGAGATAACCGCCCCGGTACCGGACCAGGGTCATAATCCTCCCAGGCAATCCTCTCCGACGAAAGCCCCATCTCCCGCACTACGGGGGATGGGGCTGGCCGCAGCTACCCTTGGGCACGAACGTACACCTGACGGCGCCCGCGCCCCTCACGAGGCGAAGATGTGGCCCGCTCTCCCGGCAATAACGCGGCAAAGGCACTGTGCCCGCTAAGCAGGCCCACGTTCTGCGGTTGCGGAATCGACCGTCAGACCTTGCGGTGTGTAGTCCGAGCCACCTTCGATCCGTCCGACAGACTGACGATCTCGTAATCGCCGAACATGTTGGGAGCGGCCTCCTGCAAACGCTGCAGGATCATGACCGCTACGGCACGGATTTCGGTCTCGGCATGTTCGTTGGCTCGCATCTCGATGAAGTGACGCAGCGCCCGGCCGTTGGCGGTGACGAAGATCTTGGTTTCCGTGGCATTGGGCAGCACCGAACGGGCTGCCTGGCGGGCCAACTTGCGACGCAGAGTCTTGTCCGGCTCGTCGGCGAAGCGGTGCATCAGACCGTCCACCAGCTTGACGTAGGCAGACTGGCACTCCTCGACCGCCGCCCGCCAGGTCTCATGCAGTTCGGGCTCCTCAGCAATACAGGAGGGCTCGACGAAGTCCGCCACCGACTCGTCGACGTACCGCTGCGACAACTGTGAGTACCCGAAGCCCGCCCGGTGCCGGACCAGCTCATGCGTGAAGCTGCGCGAGACGCCGGTAATCAGAAAGTTGAAGACGCAATGCTCGAGCACGCTGCCGTGGGCCTGGTCCAGGATGCGCCCGAGGTACGCGGCGCTCCCGCCGGGACGCGGCTTGGCGAAGCTCATGTAGCAGACCCGGCCGGCAATCTCGGAGAGTTTCTCGCCGGCGATGGAAGTATCTGTGTCCCAGTTCTCCACGCCGTGATCGGCCAGAAAGCGGTCGATCTCAACCTGGTCCGTGGTCTGACTGCCGACCAGGTACACACTGGGTTCGCGGATGATTCGCACGGGTCGCCTCCTTGCGGCCTGGCACCACCGCAAACCAGGCGAACACCGCGCGTGTCCGCTCGGCTGCAGGGGCGGCTGATCAAGTTCTGCCGCTTTGATAGCAAAGCCGCCGTCTCGTTGCAATCGCCTCCCGCCGAAGATAGACTCTCGCGACTTGAAAGGCGTTGTCAGACACTACGTTAGCTGCGGTTTTTTTCTTTAATCACAATGACCGAGACGGCATCGACTTCCACGCAATGCAGCGAGTCCACCGCCCGGCGTGATCGCCCGCCGCTGGCCCAGCGCGTGTTGATTATCGGGTTGGACGGCGCTACCTTCGACGTGCTGGACCCGATGATGCAGGCCGGGCGCATGCCCCGGCTAAAGCAGTTCATCGAGAACGGCTCCTCCGGCATGCTGCGCTCCACGACGCCCCCCATCACGCCGGCCGCATGGACAACGTTCATGACCGGCAAAGGGCCCGGCGTCCACGGAATCATCGACTTCGAGCGATACGACGTGCATACCAACGCCCTGAGCTTCAACAGCACGCAGTGCCTGGACAAGGTGCGGACCATCTGGCAGATCCTGGGCGACAAGGGGTTCAAGGTCGGCAGCGTGAACGTACCCATGACCTACCCGCCGCAGCCGGTCAACGGGTTCATGATCAGCGGGTTCGAAACACCGAGCATTGACACCGACTTCGCCTACCCCGAATCTCTCAAGGACGACATCCTCCGCGAGTTCCCCGACTACTCCTTCAAGACCAAGTGGCGGCGGAAGGCAACCGGCGGCACAGACCTGTTCGCCGAGAACCTGGAGTACATCAAGCGCAGCTTCCATCAGGGTGCGGCGTTAACGCGGTACTGCGGCGACAAGCATGGCTGGGACGCGTTGATGGTGGTCTTCAAGCTGGTAGACAACCTGCAGCACAAGACCTGGAAGTACCTGGACGAGCGCACCCGCGGGCGCAACCCGTACCGCGCGGAGTTGACCGCCGATTGCTTCACCGAACTGGATGTGGCGGTCGGCAGTCTGCTGGATTACGCCTCTGAACATGGCGCCCATGTGGTGATGGTGTCCGACCACGGCCACGGCAGCCTGGAGGGCAAGGTACAGCCCAACCTGCTGCTTCACCGCTGGGGATATTTGGCCCTGCGCGGCATGGGGACCAGGGTCGCCACCAGGCTGCAGCATCACTTCGACCGTTGGACCAAGCGCAGAAAGGGCAAGTTCGCGGCGGGCAGCTTCAGCCTGGCCCGTGACCTGGCGGTCGATTTTTCGCGCACCCGGGCAGCAGTCATGCACGCCGGAATGAACGGCTTCCTGTACATCAATCTGAAAGGACGACAGGAGACCGGCATCGTCGATCCGGCGGACTATGAGTCACTGAGGGACGAGCTTCGCCAGAAGCTGCTGGCCGAAACCTGTACCGCACCGAACGGCCGGAGCATGTCAGTATTCAGCGAGGTGCACAGACCCGAGGAACTCTACGGCTGCGATCGGCAGGGCCGCGAGTGGCTGCCCGATCTGCTGTTGGTCCCGGCCGAATCGCTGGCGGTAGTGCGGAAGATACGCGGCTTCGCGCCGGTCTCCTGGCTTCCGGAGCGGCGTATGGAAGGCACCCACCGCGTCAACGGCATCTTCGCCGCCGGTGGGCCTGGTGTCGCCAGCGGCAACACACTCTCCTCCGACATCGTCAACGTCACGCCGACCCTGCTGGCCATGCTGGGGCTGAACGTCCCTGACGACATGGAGGGCAAGGTGATGACCGAAATCTTCGACGGGCCACTAGAGACCGGGACGGAGTCTGCCAGCGAAGTCACTTCCGCTGCGGCGGAACATGGCGAGGTCTTCTCGGAGAAAGAACAGGACGACCTTACCCAGCGGCTCAGGGATTTGGGCTATCTGGAGTAGACTGCTCGGCCGGCGTCTGCTGCTTGGCCTTCTCACGAGCCTGGGCCGCCTGCTGCTGGCGACTGCGCAGCGCCTTCTGAAAACTCCTCTGTATCACCTGCCAGAAGTGCATCTGTTGAACTGCCAGACGCGGCACTTGGCGCCCGGAGATGAACACCGAGGGCGTTGACTTCACGCCCAGCTTCTTGGCCAGCTCGATATCGGCCAGGATGCGCTTCTTGGCCTCGTCGGAGTCCATCGTCTCCGTGAACTCGTCAGGGTCCAGCCCGAGTTTCTCCGCGATCTCGATATAGAACTCCTTCTTGCCCAGTCGTTTCTGTGACTCGAAGAGCAGATCGTGGGCCTTGAAGAAGGCCTCATTCCCACCGAGCAGGCGGGCCGCCTCGGCTCCCAGGCTGCCGAAGCAGGCCAACGGGTGGAAGTCCTTCTTGAGGTTCTTGAGATACGGGTTGCACCTCTTGGATGCCGGGTAGTGTTTGAAGGTGATCCTCAGGTGGCCGTTGAACAGCGGCGCAATCTCGTCGTTGAGCTTCTTGGCAAACTTGCCGCAATGGGGGCACTGGAAATCGCTGAACACCACTACGGACAGGCGGTTGGGACCGTCATTGAACGTGGCGTCATCCTCATGCCGGGGGATGTCATGCTTCGTTGCGTTGCGGTACAGGGAGTACAGGATCTGGGCATCATCCTCCACGGCCTTGATTTGCTTACGGCAAGAGACCACTTGCTTGGCGAGTTGTTTGGCCTTGGTCACGGCGGTAATCGCGTTGTTGAAGTACTCCTCGGCCAGAACGACAGCCAGCATCGCGCCCAGCGTAACCAGGACCAGGCGGGTGCCCGGATGCGGTCGCGGCCGGCTCAGCCCGGCTTCCCCTGACGGGCCTGATGAGTCCGGCGCCACGGGCGTGTCCGGTGCAGACTGATCCACGTCGTCGCCGGTTGCAGCCGAGTCGGCCTGCTGCTGCCGGGCAGCGCCCTGCGCCAGCGCAGGGCTAACCGCCGGACGCCGAGGCCAGAGCAGAACGGCCCCGATCAGCATGAGGAAGTTGATCGCATGCGTGACCATACACCACGGACACCAGGCATCGAGCCCGGAGAACATGATCACGATGAAGAAGACGGCCATGCCCACGCCCACCACGTTGAGCAGTAGCGGCACGAGGTGGTAGTACCGGCGGTCGTACGTAGTCCGCCCCACGCCCAGGTACCACGCCGCCATGGCCGAGAAGTAGAAGAAGCCCAGCAGGGCGCTGGGCCGCGGCCGAACGTAGACCGGCCCGGCGATGTGCACAGGTTCCAGTTGCCTTTCGCCCGGCTTCTCCTCGTCCAGCGGCGGCAGGTAACCCCACTTGCTGGCCATCACCTGGTCACAGCTTCGGTTGCTTTCTTCGTCTTCGGTGGCTTCGCAGGCCTCGTCAAACCACGCCAGACCGCTCGCTTTCTCGCTGCTCTGGTGCTTGATCGTGAGGTTCAGACTGACGATCGCCCCGCCTAGCGCGAGGACAATCACGATGAACAGGATAGGCCATGAGCATCGCATACAGAGCCCGCTTTCCGTGTGTCTGACCGGCCGGTACGGTTGATCCGCGTCAGCCCGACCTGACGTTAAGGTGGGCTTCCACCTGCCGCTGGGCCAGGCGGAGCCCCTTGGCGCATCGCCGATCCCCGACTACGGCAATCAGGAACACCATGAACGGATACCCCAGGAAACGCACGTAGTGCAGCACTTCGGTCAACCGGCTGGAGAACTCGGCGGGCAAGTCACTGATTTCGGCGAAGGTGAGGAAGGCGCCGGGAATCTGCACCTGGTCGCGCAGATCGCCTAACCAGCGATCCCAGGGGAAGAGCAAAGCCATCAGGATGACCATCCAGAAAAACGAGGCAATGCTGCCGCGAACCCCGCCCAGCCTTCCGGACAGCGCTATGTTGGTCGCCATCAGGTAACACAGC
>JANQGB010000831.1 GCA_028277545.1 Phycisphaerae bacterium
AACCGCCCGGCCGTGTTTGACACCGGGTAGAACACGAATCGCAAGTTGGTCACGCCTTCGGCCAGCACACCACTAACGCCGTCATACACCCGGGTGAACGTGGCGCGGTCGTCGTTCTGATTCAGATACCCGAAATCACCGGAGGTCACGGTCATGATCAGCGGCTCGAAGGAGACCATGTTGTCCTGCGATACCCATACGTCGTAGTGCTGGAAAAGCCGGCCATTGAAGGGTGCGCCGGGATCTTCGTTAGCGGCGAAGACCACGATCTCCGTTATGTCCGTGGGCTCTGCCAAGTCGTAGCGGATGACCAAGGACGCCCTGTTGTAGTCCGCCAATACGGCCTCGACCGTCGAGCCTGGCACGCCGTCGGTGAGGTCGGCCGCCCCTCCCGGAGGTGTAGCCCCATGGAATCCAGGGCTCGGCTCGGTGTACAAGATCTCCAGGCAGCCGCCGTCCTGCATGTTCCAGGCACTGACGCCGTTGTCGGGATCAACGTCACCGGTCTCCACCTCACCGACCTGCCCGTTGAGCAGATCATCGGCCGAAAGGGCCTGACTCAGGCCCGCCAGCGTCGGAGCAAGTTCGAACTCCCGAATGATGGTGCTGTCAGCCACGGTGACCGGCGCCGACTCGGCGCTGGTCGCGCCGTTGACTGTCTGCACGGCGGTTACCACGTCATATGGCTGCAGCTCCGTCGTGCTCACCGCCACCGTATCGGCGCCGCCCGCGGCGTTGCCGGCCGGGCTGCCGTTAATCAGCACTTCCACGGTCGACGCGGTCGCGTAAGGAGCGGAGTAGAGCCCACTTACGGTAACCTCCGCCAGACCCGGCAGCAGCGGAGACGCGACGACCGGAGTTCCGGGCGCCGCCTGGATGGCCACCGGATACGCCAGGTCGCTAACGCCGCCTGCACCCAGATCCTGCGTGGCGGAGATGGAATCGCCCGGCAGCAGGCTCAGCCCTCCGAAATCGGTCGCCGTGCCGGTGGGCGGCAAGGGTATGCCGGCAGGTTCGCCGTTTACGTACAATTGAATCGAGGTGGCACCGGCGTCGTTGAGAATGCGGATTGTGTCCTGATCACCCGCGACTATAGGCGCCACGATCTCGGGAAGCGGGACCCCCGGGTTGGTCGGTTGTCCGCGGCAGAGCATGTGGAAGCGAATTGCGGTTGAGGTGTCGTCTATCAGGGCACTCGTCCCGCAAGTCGAACCAACTCGCTGTAGTACGCCGACTGACTCAAGGCCCGCACCATCATAAGTCCACTCCAGCCGATGGCTGAAGAAGCCCTCGTATGCTGCCGCATCCGTCAACGCCGATGCGGTGAGTTCGTCGGGGCTCTGGCCGCGAGTGAAGGGCAGACGGTTCACACCGTCTTCCATGTCCAGAATCGTAGCACCGACTTCACCGCTGGCATCAATCAGTTGAATCGAATCCACGAACACCTCCCACGGACCATTGCTCGTCGCGTCCGCCAGGGTGAACCAGAGGCTGTCCATGGTGTAGAACCCGCTGGGCGAAGGCATAAGCTGTCCGTCGCCGCCGAGGGCGCTTAGCACCAGATCGTCGTCGTCCAAAGGGATATCGATGTTCTGCCACACCCCGTCACTGGTGAACACGGGCTGACCCTGGGGCGCCCAGGAAGCGCCCCCGGCCGCCGAAGTGGCTCCCACCCACTCCCAGCCGGCGCCGTAGTCACAGCTCCCGGTGCCGCCTTCGTCCAGCAGTACCGCGAAGGTGTAGGCCGGCGGCTCGGGCAACACGGTGACCTCGGCTGACGGTTCGCTGACCACGCCGCTCTGGCCGTTACGCTGCGTGGCGGTGTAGACCTCGCCTGCCTGGGCCTCGTCGATGGTGAAGACAACTTCGTCGGCCGGCAGGCCGCTGGTGGTGACCAACAGTTCGGCGCCGTCGCGATAGAGCGTGACCCGATCAACCGACGCCGCCAGATCGGTTACTGTCACCTCGGTGTCGCCGGCCACGATGGGCCAGACTACGGTCGGCGGCAGGATGGGGTCCGGTTCGGCGGCCTCGAACTGGAGCTCGTCGATCGCGAAGTCGATCTTGCGCTCCGGGCCGGCGCCGACGTAGGTAATCGCCACGTGCTCCAGAGTGCCCCGACTGTTGGGCGTGTTCAGGTCGCCGTCACCGGTGAGACCGGTAATGCCGCCGCCTTGCGGAGTTCCGTTCACCGACACTACGCCCGTGCTGAGATCCCACTCGATTGTGTACGGGTTGACCTGCGGAGGGAAGGTGGCCGCCGGAATCGGAACTCGCTGTCCGTTGGCGCCGATGAAGTAACCGAAGCGCTCCTGGTCATCGCCGCTCGGGATGGTGTCGATCGTGCCGTTGGGCCCCGCCGAGATTACCGCCGTGCCCAGAGGCAGATCCAAGGCCACAAGGTCGGTGCCCACGGCATATTCCTGTATGTCGTCACCGTCAGCCGTCGTGTCGACTATCCCGTCCTCACCGGCGGTGATTCCGTTGATCGTGGTGTCCACGCCAACCCACTCGATCGGTCCCGACGTGCCGCCATCGTGCAGTTGCGGGGCTATCACGTCAGTCTCGCGAACGCCGAGGCACAGACCGATCTCACCCCAGAACAGTTCGCTGCGGTTGACCATACGGAAGCGGACCTTGCCCTCGGTATGCAACGACGGATTGGGCCGTACCTGCCCCTGGTAGGTGGTGAGCCTGATCCAGGACTCCTCGCTGGCGTCCTCCGCCCAGGCGAAGAAGACCTCTTCGGCCGCAGCGCCCTCAGTCTGCAGGCCGGAGGCCCGGTAGGCATCGTTGGACACGAAGTTGCCCTCGCCCTCGCAGCTCTCGCCCGCAGGACAGTCCCGGTCGTAGGCGCAGGGTGTACCGGCCTCACTACACTCGCCGATCAACTTCTCGCATGCCGCGCCGAAGTCACAGTCACCATCAGTTACACAGGCATCGCCGGTACCCTCGCACTCGCCGAGCTTGTCGAGGTGCTCGCTAGTGGTCGTGGTCCACCCGGGCCGGCGGAACATCTCCTGCGACGTGGCGGGATCGTCGATCGGCGGCCCGTTGAAGCCCACCACTTCGGACGGGTACTGCGCCCAAAGCGGAGCGGCGCACACCGCCACCAGTCCGGCGCACATACACATGACTCGCAGTGATCTGACCATCTTCTTGTCTCCTCCCCAGCCAGGGGCAGCACCGGTTAGACCCGTCGGGTGGCGTAACAGGCAGGCTTGGTTACCAGGTTCCCAACTCCTCCGGCAAGCGGCCTTGCATCCGCCAGAAGTCGCTCCACGATCTGTGCAACCACGCTGGCACTGCTTGCCGGATAACACTCCGAGCACGCTATCATGCTCGCCTCATTATTGTAGCCTAAAACTTACCGTGCTTACACCTTCTTTTCCGGAACTACCGCCAGAATTTGAGGACTAGGGGACGTTTTCCTGATCGAGCCTGGTGTAGCCCGACTCCGAGTTCCTGGCGGCATGGGCACTGTGGCACGTGAGGTCGCTGCGCTGTTTCTCTCAGCCTCAACGTGCGGCGGCGGGTGACAGGCGTCGCACCGCACGCGGCCCCCCGGCGCTGGGACTCAACTTCGATGTCTTCGGTCCACCGTCCGAGAAGACTGACTGAAAGCTCTCGCGATGCCGCGGCCGGCAGCCACGATCCCGGGGTGCACGCCGTTACACGCCGGCCTCAGTGACGGCTTCCTCTCATCGCGTGTACATGACAACATTGTTTCGCGCGCTATACTGACCAGGGACGGGCCTACGCCTCCACACGTGTGCAACCTGCAGGACCAGCGGCGCCGGCCCGGGCAGTGACCGATAAGCGCCCCGGACCGGAGCGCCAAGCAGCCAGATCGACGCCAAACGTAGGGAGCTATACGGAGAGACGCAACCATGGTTGAACGCTCGCTGTTACCCACTAACGAGGACGTGGCCTCGTTCCGACAGGCCGGTTACTGGCTGGGCGGCAAAGTAGTCTCGGACCAGATGTTGGAGCGGCTTCGTGCCGCCATGGACGACGTGTACAACGGAGAGTTCGAGACGGGGCGTGAACCCTGGGGCGGTGGCTGGAAGAGCGACGGCAATCCCGCGGCCATCCGCAAGACGGACAACGCCCACTGGTCCAACCGGACCATCCGCGAGTTGGCGCTGAACGAGACTATCGGAGCCATGGCGGCGCGTCTCATGGCTACACCCGAGGTGCGGTTATGGCATGACCAGCTCCTATATAAACCCGGGCAAGCCAGCCAAGCGAGCAGCAGCACCGGCAACGTCGGTTGGCATCAGGACCATGGTTACTGGCAATGCACCAGCGCTGATCTGATCACCGCCTGGGTCGCCTTCGACGATGTGACCTTGCAGAACGGGTGCATGCAGGTGGTGCCGGGCAGTCACCGCGACGGGCTGCTGCCGGTGGGCGACTTCTTTCAACTCGACCTCGACGCCCTGCAAGCCAGAATCGAGCAACACACCGTCCGCGAGTTCCGTACGGAGCCGTGCGCTCTACGGGCCGGAGAGGTGAGCTTCCATCACTGCCTGACGGTTCACGGAAGCGGCCCCAACCTCACTACCAAGCCTCGCCGGTCGCTCGTCTTGCACCTTATGCCGGCTCACGCCCGATACCAGGCAGGTACGCCTTCCGACGACCACATGAATGCCATTCTGTTGCGACAGGACGGCGGAGTGGACGGCGATCTGTTCGCGGGTGAACATTGGCCTGTGCTTTGCGCAGCGCAACAGTAGCCAAACGCGCCCTAGCTGGCCCATCCGCCGCCGGTGATCCTGTGCCGCGGGCCGGCCAATACCTGGCTGGGGCGGGCGGCCACCTCGCCCAGCGTAACGGCGAAGCCATCCCGGACCCATAGCGGCATGACGTCCAGTGGAACCGACTCCTCTATCCAGGTGGGGCCGGTTTCGGTGCGGGTGGAGAAGGCGTCGTGCCAGAGGCCGTCGGGCAGCCAGTACCGCGCCTTGGAGTCTTCGCTGGCCACCGGCGCCACCAGCAGCGCGTCACCCAGCATGTACTGGCCCAGACATTCATAGGACTCGGCACGGTCAAACTCGAACCACATGGGCCTGGCCGGCACGACTCCGGTTTGGTGGGCCTCCGCCGCCAGGGCGTCGAGGTATGGCAGCAGCCGGGTGCGCAGGTTCATAAACCTGCGGGAGATCTCCAGCGATTGCGGCGTAAAGCGCCAGGGCTCGCGCACTCCGTCAAAGCTGTGCAGCCTCATGATGGGGCCCAGACAGCCGAGTTGCACCCAGCGCAGGTACAGATCGTCTGGCGGCTGATTGGTGGGTCTCTCCTTGGCGTCCGAGTAGAACCCGCCGATGTCGTGCGAAACGTACGCCATCAAAGCCCCGGCCGCTCGCACGATGGTCTCCACCTCGAAGGCCAGCACTTCCCACTGACTGCACGCGTCACCGCTGAAGAGCATCGCGTCGCGATGGGCGCCAAGACCGCCGGCCCGGGCCAGCACGATTGGTGTATGTCCCTCGCGTCGAGCGAGATGCTGGCGGTAGACGTGATTGAGCCAGGAGCACTCATCGCGGCCGTCCGCCTTCTTGACGCTGCCGTCAATCCACCAGAAGTCGCAGCCGCCGTCCTCGATGTCGCGGTGTAGTACACTGAGGTAGGCGTCAGCCTGCCTGCGATCGTGAATATCGACTTTCATACTGCCGGCCTGTAGCGGATGCCAGTCGCCCCGGTCGCCCAGGATCCGTCCATCATGCCCGGCCTGGGCGATGAACTCCTCCGCCCGCGGCTCGGACGGGCGAACGTACAGCGGATGGATGTTGAAAGTGGCCTTGAGATCCTGCTCCTTCAGCCAACTCGCGAACCGGGCCGGCTCGGGGAACATTTTGGCGTTCCAGGAGTAGCCGTACCACTCCTTGCCGTGCCAGTCCATGTCCACGCTGATCAGACTCAGCGGCAGGTCGTGCCTGGCAAAGTCGGCCACAACTCGTTCGAAATCCTGCTGCCCGAGTTCGCTGTAATTGGAATACCAGATACCGAGCAGGAACGGCGGAATCCGCGGGATAGCTCCCAGCAGAAAGGTCAGTTCGCGGACCGCCAGTTTCCAGTCGCAGTCGTGGTAGACCAGGTAGAGGATGAACGGCTCGGGATCCTGGCGCTGCCCGATCCACTCTGTACTCGTGTCCCAGGGGGGTGTGTCGTCGCGAAAGATAGTCAGACCCGATCGCGTCAACAAGCCCGGCGGACTGCTGCTCACCGCCTTTTGCGCCGCCAGGACGCGCTCGGGCCACGCTTTCAGCACGTCGGACTGCTCGCCCTCGATCAGTCGCCGGACCTCGTCGTTACGCTGATCGGTATCCGGAGCCTTACCGATCACCTCTGTGAGCGCGGCCTCCATCTCCATCGTCAAAACCGCCGTGTTCCATACGTAGCGGTCGAAGCCGACCAGCGGATCGACCGCCTGCACGCCGCGGGGGATGTAGTCGCGCCACAGATTATCGAGAGCCAGAAACGGTGCCCCGAGGTTCTCCTCATCCAGGTCGCCGGGGCGCCAGGCGCGCTGGCCGCCGGCACGCTGCCACCGTATTTCGAGATTCTCCGGGTGTGGCGCCTGGCCGTCGTTGGCAACCTTGATGGCTACCTGGCCACCACACACCACCACCTCGCCGGACTCCGGGATGGCAACATTCGCGAATTCCGCGCGTTGCACCGCGAACGTCGGCCCGACCTCCGCGCCGGCGGGGGCGAAGACCAGGCGGGCGATGTGCTCGTTCATTTGGCTTACGCTGACTGTCCATCTGGATGGCATTGTATCTGGTCTCCGATTGGCATTGGCGGGCGTCGCCATAGCGCTACTGCTTTACGGCCCCCAACGTCAGGCCGCTGATAAACTCCCGCTGCAGGGCAAAGAAGAGCAGGATAATCGGCGAGATGCTGATCAGGGTGCCCGCCAGTATCACGCCATGTTCCTGCTGGTAGATGGACGACACCACGTTGGTGATGGCCAGCGTCAGGAGATAGTCGTTCTCGTCCCGCAGCACAATCATGGGCCAAAGGTACGCGTTCCAAGTACCCAGGAAAGTGAAGATCACCAGGGCGCTGAGGATTGGCCTGACCAGCGGCAGCACCAGCGTCCAGAAGATACGCAGCTCACCGGCCCCGTCCAGGCGCCCGGCGTCGATGATGGCAGCGGGTACGCTGCGCAGATATTGCCGCATGATAAGCACTCCGAACCCGCTGGCCGCCCCGGGAAGAATCACGCCCCAGAAGGTACCGATCATGCCGAGAGCGTTGACCAGCTTGAAGAGGGGCGCCAACAACACAACGGGCGGCAAGAGCATGGTTCCCAGAATCAGTACCGTCACCGCCCGCTTGCCGCGGAACTCGAACTTGGCCAGCGCGTACCCGCCCATGGCGCTGACCATGGCGCCCAGCAAGGCAGCAGTGCTGGATACCAGCACCGTGTTCGCCAGATAGGTCAGGAAGGGAACCTGGTCGAACAGGAATGCGTAGTTTCGAATCGTGGGCTCCGCCGGAATCAGGCCGCTGTCCTGGCCCATGATCTCGTCCTGAGTCTTGAACGAGCTGGAGATCATCCAGATAAAGGGGCCCAGGGTGAACAGTGTCACCACCAGCAGCAGAGTATAGGTTCCAATTCGAGGCACCTTCATGACGAACATCCTGTCAGCAGCCTGTCGAAGACGGTCTGCTTACCCATATAGCACCGGTCTCCGGCCGATGTGAAGCAGTCGTTGTGGCATAGGTCTCCAGCCGATGCTAAGCGCTTCTGCGGCCCCGACCTCCAGCTCGTACAGAGCCGTTGCTGTGGCATCGGCCGGAAGCCAACAATGTCCTGGCTGTTTGGGCCGAACTCGAACGCCAGCGGCCTGCACTGAACGTCATCCGTCCGGTCCTGTCTTCTCCACGCGCTAGGCCCGGCATTTATGCCGGGTGTTGAACGCCAGCGGTTGGCATCAAGCCCGCTTTCAGCGGGCTTTTCGTTGAGCGGGTTCACCCTCGAAGGCTTCGGCCTGCTCGACAGCGCCGATCGTCCTGACAGCCACGTCTAAAGACGACCATCGAGAACCCCGGTGAACCGGGGTCGCGGATGCGGTGCTACGCATCCTGAACCCGGCATAAATGCCGGGCCTAGCGCCGGCACGCAAACATGCCGCGCCATTGATAGCGACATTCCGCGGCATCGGTGCCGAGATTCCATAGCTCCATCGCGGACATTCCGCGGCGTCGATGCCGGTACGCTCTTTCGGTCTGTCGGCCATCTCCACGCGTCAGTCCTTCCACGCCCGCGAAGCCTTCAACTGCACCAGGGCGGCCACCAGCAGGATAATCGTCACCACCCAACCCATAGCGGCCGCGTATCCCAGATCGCCCACCAGGAAGCCGCGTTCGTAGAGGTAGACCATCACCGTGGTACTGGCCCGCCCAGGGCCGCCCCTATCGGTCAACACCCAGGGCAGGTCGAACAGGCCGAACGAACCGATCATCGAGGCCGTCATCAGGAACGCGGCGATGGGCCAGATGCCGGGCATGGTCACGTGCCGGAAGCGTTGCCAGCGATTGGCACCATCGATGGTGGCCGCCTCATACAGCTCGGTGGGGATGCCCTGCAAACCCGCCAGGAAGTAGATCATGTTGAATCCGGAGAACATCCACACGCCGATCAGCACCAGCGTGTTCATCACCACGTCTGGATCTCGCAACCAGTCGATGGCCGATATACCCAGCCAGCCCAGGCAATCGTTCAGCACGCCGTCCTGCAAACCGAAGATGCGCTTGAAACTCGCCCCGATGAAGGCCGCCCCGATCAGCACGGGCACGAAAAACGCGGTCCGGAAGAAGGCCTGCCCGAACAACCTCTTCTGGTGAACCAGCAGCGCCAGGCCCAAGGCCACCGGTAACTGGACCAACAGAGACATCAATGCGAAGTAGGCCGTCCGCCGCATGGACGCCCAGAAAACCTGGTCGTGCAGAATCTCGGCAAAGTTGCGCCAACCCACGTAGACATCCACGCCGGTGCCCACCGTCTGGCGCAGCGACAGCCGGACTGAGTCCACCAGGGTGTATAAGGTGAAGGTGGCGAACACCGCCAGAAACGGCAGCAGAAACAGCCAGGGAGCTGCGGGTGAATGCTGTCGGAATCTCGGTCTGGCCATGGCGGTGGTCGGGTTCACTTGCAGCCGGCGGCTTCCACCGCCAGTCGGTCACGCTCGATTGCCTCCCGAAGCCCGCGGGCAACGCCGGTCAATGCGTCGCGAGGAGACACCTGGCCCTTAATCACGTCAGCAAAGACCGCGTTGAGCAGCGCATAGGCCTCCGGTGAATAAGCCGATCCCTGCACGGGCGGAACCTGTTCGGCCAGCGTGGTCAGCAGGCGCCCCACCCGCTGCCCGCTGAAGAAGTCCGATTCCTGGTCGAAAGCCGGATCGTCAAAGGCACTGCGCAGCGGCGGCACAATGGTCAACTCCCGAAACCGCTCGACCAGTGCGTCCTGATCCAGGTACAGGAACTTGATCAGTTCCCAGGCCCGTTCCACGTCCGGGCACCCTCGCGGAATACCCATCATGGCCCCGCCGGAGGTGCTGGTCCGCCTTCCTCCCGGCTCCCAGGCCGGCAGCGGCATACAACGCACGGAGCCGCTCAGCAGCGACCCGGCGTCCAGTTGCATGGTGGCCAACATCCAGTCCGGCGCCAGCAGTGCCACAAACTGTCCCCGGGACAAGGCGGCGAAGTCCTCGCTCCAGCCGCTCAACTGCGAACCTGCCAGGGGAGGATCGGCCTTCAGCAGAGAAACGTAGAACTCCAGCGTCTCGATGGCCAGCTCGGAGTCGAGAGTGACCTTCCCCTGAGCGTCGAAGACGTCGCCGCCGCGCTGCCAGAGCAGCATGAGGAAGTCAAAGCACTCGACCGTGGATAGCGCCAACCCGTAACGCCAATCCTCAGCCCCCTGCTGGCCTGGCTGCGAAAGCGTACCCGCGGCCGCCACCCAATCCGCCCAGGTAGTCAGATCCTCCGGTTTGTAGCCCAACTCCTTCAAACGGTCGGGCTGATAGACCAGGACCACCGGATGAAGATCGTGCGGTATGCCGAAGATCCTGCCATTCAACGAGTACTTCGCAAACCGGGCCTCCACGCACTTCGAGTCCCAGCCCTCGCTCCGCACGCGGTCGGTGAGGTCCACAAAGGGCAGGTTCTCCATGGGGCCCCGCAGGAAGCGGCCCAGTTCCGACTGCTCGATCTCCACCAGGTCCGGCAGTCCGGTGTCGGTCATGATCGCCAGCGACAGGCGATCGCAAATCGCACGCCCTAGATTGTGCAGCTTGATCCTGTCCCCATCCGGATGGGCGGGCAAGCGACGCTCGAACTCCTGGGCAGACAGATGCGTGAACGTCCAGATGGTGGCCACCGGTTCCTGGGTGGCAGCACTGCGCGCCGCGACAGCCGCGGCGGAGGCTATCGTGAGAACGAGCAGCAGCAACGGCACCCGCCCCGGCGGGAAGCTGTCCATCCAATCCCAAAGCTTCGACAACAACCGTCACTCCTAAGAGCCTGACGCTAGACCCGTATGGGCCGGCAAAACGGGGGATACGTGACTCGTGACCGCCCTATCGGCGATGCTTCCGTTCTAGTTCGGCAGCTCGATGGCCGCAAACTCCTCCAATACAGCTTCGATGTTTGCCGGCTTGGCGCTGGGCTCGATGTGCATCTGGGTCACAACGTTGCCACCGGTCGGCGAAGCAAGGTGCCTGAAGAAATCCCGCGACGCCTGTCGCGATTCCTCCAGCGTACCAAAGCACAACAGGTGTTGCCGATCCATCTGTCCCCAGAACGTGATCCGGCCGGCGAACCTGCGGGAGAGCTCCTCCAGGTCCATGCAGGTTACCTGGGCGTTGACCGCGTCGAGGCCAAGTTCGACCAGGTCATCCAGGATATCGATCACGTAGCCGTCGGAGTGCATGTAGGTGAACTTGCCGGCCTGCCTGGCCAGGCCGAGATAGTCGGCATACAGCGGCTTGAACAGCTCGCGCCACATGTCCGGCGAGATCAGCAGCGAGCGCTGCGTACCCCAATCATCAGCTATGAAGACGCAGTCGATGCCAGTGCGGCTCCAGACCTCCAGTTGAGCCATGTTGAACTCGTGAACCATATCTCGCAGCTTGAAGAACTCCGCCGACTGTTCCGCCAGGTCGTAGAAGAGCACCTCCGTACCGCGCAAGAACTGCAGGCGTTCGAACGGTTGAAGCGGCAGGGCGCTCAACGTAAACCCGTCCGTTGCTTCGCAGGTGCGGTCGACGTCCTCCATGCCGTGGCCTACCAGGTGCATTGGCGGCTTGAATGACGATAGAGCGGACCAAGAACCGATTATGGGTTCCTTGACCTGCCCGATGATCCCCGCGTGCACGTTCTCGAAGACGCAGCCCCACTCATCGACGTAGGTGCCTACGGCATAGGGATCGCCCTGAGTAGCACCTTCAGGCATCCGATAGCCGCAGCCGACCACGTCCTGCGGGAATCGCTGCTCTATGCGTTCCAGCGCCCCGGGATGGTTATGGTGGAATCCAGGCACAGCCGTGTAAGCCCGCGGTATGCGGTCCGGTGCCCTGCCTTCCAAGGCCGCAATCACACGTTCGCGACGCGTCATGAATTTCTCCGCTTCTTCCCAGTAGTCCCGACGGTCGTCGGGAAGCGGCGGTACGCCTATTGTGCGCGCGTCGGCGGCTGGCGTTACCAGCCAGCCACGTCCGACGCCCTCCCGGCGGGAAAGAGCCGCCCTGCATCGCTTCTTCGACACCCCCTTGTGTGGGAGTCCTCTCCCGGCACAACCTGATCCCCCATTAACCAGGATGGTCCTCAACTCACCGACAAAGGTCAAGGCCCATGCTCAAGCGAACTAGCTCCATAACGGCAATGTTCGTGACCGGATTCGGTCAGTAGGGCACATCTTTGTCCAACCTGACGACGGGCCTTCGCTGCCAGGAACTTCTACCGGCACGCCGTGCGTATCGCTGAGGGCGTGACAGGAAACTGCCATGATCGGCGGTCTTGACGGACCTGTTAGAATCCTCCCTCAGAACGTCCGCGGAGGTTATCCGGTGACCATCTGGATTTACGATCTCACCCACACACTGACTTACGACTTGGCCGATCCCGACCAAGCGGGGCAGGCCTGGGACGAGATACACGCGGTCAGCACGCTGCAGGGTATAGTCAACCGGCACTCGCCGCGGCTCTATCTGCGCTACGTCGAACACGACGGACGCAATATCGATGATTGGTGGCTCGACCAGATCACTGCGCCCGGCGCGTGGCTGAGTGGTGCAGAGCGCCGTAAGGTTGCCTCTCTCGAAGAGCTCGTCCGGATCTTTCGGCAGGACCTCTCGGGCGCCGTGCTCTACGACCCGCGGGTGCCGGCCACCAGCAACGTGGCCTCGACGCTGGCCGGCACAGAGGACCTGGTTGCCGTTCGATGGAACGCCGCACCAGGCAGTGTGTACGAGCGGCTGGTCCAAGACGGCCCGCAACTCCCGGTCAAGCGCAGGTTGATCGGGACGACGTCTGAGCCATTGTTTACTGGGCGGGGAACTATTGCCGATTCGGACGCACCATCGACCGGCTCGACAAAGTGTGACGCCTACCTCTGGGCGAAACACGCCACGCTCGACGCCGGCAAATGCAACACCAACATCCTGGCCTACTACCTGGACAGCTACTGGACCGACCACGCCACCCGCAGCGTGGCCAACCAGCACATGCTCACCAATCACGATTACTTCGTCGCCCGCCGAGCCTTCTTCTGCGACCTGCACGCCTGGGGTGATGAAGCGCCAATCGACGATCCGAACCAAACAGTAGGTACCGACCTCGACACGCTCCGCACCATTTTGCACAGCCTGCACCAGCAGAACGATGGCGGCATCATCCACGTCGGAGGGTTCACGCCCTGGGCCTTCAAGTACACCGATTACGCCGGAGGAGGTGGACGCCACGGCGGCGTCGATACGGAGTGGGAGCTGGTTCGAGTGGTGTCCGCATACAACGGTTTCCTGGACGCCGACGCCATTGGACACGGTGCCATGGCCAACGCGTCTTTCTTCATGCACTTTCCGCTGGCCAGGCAGTATAGCCAGGCGAAGGCACCCACTAGCGACGAACTGGCCACCGCCGGTCACGTCGACGTGACCGTCCGCCCAGACATGACCGGCACAGACTACGTCATGTTCTACGTGGGCGACTACGACGCGGCCGCCTGGCTCTATCAGCGTCTGCCTGACTTGTGGAACGATCCCCGCCGCGGGGACACTCCGCTCTCCTGGGCCATCAGCCCGGCCCTTTGCCTGCGGGCTCCGATGGCCATGGATTATCTGTGGCGGACCCGCACCGGGAACGACAGCTTCATCTCCGCGGACAACGGGGCGGGCTACCTGATGCCGAATATGCTGGTCGAGCCGCGGCCGGTCTCCGGGCTGCCCAGCGGACTGAGTGCCTGGGCGGAACATTGTAGACGCTTCTATCAGCGGTGGGATCTCAAAGTGACCGGCTTCGTCATTGACGGTCACGGCGGGCCTCCGCCTGACGACGTCCTGGACGCCTACGCCCGCTTCAGCCCCGATGGCCTGGTTGCCCAGCACCTCGACACGCCACAGCGTCTGTACCGCGGCATGCCCGTCCTGCGGGCCGGGCCGGACCTAAACCAACCAGACCCGGCTGACGCCGCGGCGCACCTTCTCCGCTACGTGACCGAGAGACGCGGCCAGGGCCTGCACTTCCACTGGTGCCGGACGATCCTACGGAGCCCCACTTGGCACGCACAACTAGTGGAGCATCTGTGCCAATTCGATACCAGGATCGAGGTGGTCGGGGCGCCGGCTTTCTTCGAC
>JANQGB010000912.1 GCA_028277545.1 Phycisphaerae bacterium
TCTGGGGGTGCTTCTCCCCCTTGTGCTCGATGACCACGAACCGGGCCGAGGCCCGCTCCTGCTCCGACCGGACCGTTTCACCCTCGGCAATATCCTGGAACCGCACGAAACCGGCCACCTCGGCCAGAATCGGAGTCAAGTGGGCGTCCCAGCTTACCAGCGGCGTCCTGGCCGGCACCACTTCCCCTTCCTTGATCAGAAGCTCCGAGCCGTAGGGAACGCGGTAACGCTCCAGCTCGCGGCCCTTCTCGTCCAGGACCGCCACCTCGCCGTTGCGCTTGAGCGCCACCACCTTGGTCTCGCCACCCTCCTGCTCAGGCGGCACCTCAACCGGAGAAAGATCCAGGTACGCAATCTTCCCCTTCTGGGCGTTGCGCAACTGATTCTCGACCGCTGCCCGGTGGGCAACGCCACCGGTATGGAAGGTCCGCATGGTCAGCTGCGTGCCCGGCTCACCGATCGACTGGGCTCCGAGAATGCCGACCGCCATCCCTTCCTCGACCAGCATGCTGGTGGACATGTCCCATCCATAGCAGCGGGCACAGACTCCCAGCGGACTCTCGCAGGTCAGCGGACTACGAACACGAATCTTGTCCAGCCCCAGGTCCTCGATCCTGGCGGCAATGTCCGGCGAGACCACCTCGTCCTCGTCGACGATCAACTGGTCGGTGAGCGGGTCGCGGATCTTGTCGCGGGCGGTCCGGCCGATGACACTGTCCCGCAGGGGAATGTCCACCTCTTCGCCCTTGTAGGTCGCCCCCTTGGTGATGCCCTTGATCGTCTTGCAGTCGTGGCTGTTGATGATCACGTTGTGGGCCACGTCCGCCAGCTTACGGGTCAGATACCCGGAGTCCGCCGTCTTGAGCGCCGTGTCCGCAAGACCCTTGCGGGCGCCGTGCGTAGAGCTGAAGTACTCCAGCACGTTGAGCCCCTCGCGGAAGTTGGCCTTGATCGGCGTCTCGATGATCTCGCCCGAAGGCTTGGCCATCAGGGCACGCATGCCCGCCAGCTGCCGGATCTGGTCGACGCTGCCTCGGGCGCCCGAGTCAGTCATCAGGAAGATCGGGTTGAGGTAGGGGCTGCCCTTCGGGCTGCCCATGGGCACCTCGTCGCCCTGATCGTCGCGGCGGTCGGCCCGCAACTCCTTCATCATCTCCTCGGTGACCTGCTCGCGAGCGTGAATCCAGACATCGATGAGCTGGTTGTAGCGCTCCATCTCGGTGAGGGCGCCGCGGTGGTAGCCCTTCTCGACGCGATCCACCAGCTTCTGGGCGGCGGCGATGATCTTGGGCTTGGCCGCGGGGATACGCAGGTCGGTGACGCCGATAGACAGGCCGGCCAGCGTCGAATACCGGAAGCCCGTCTCCTTGATCTTGTCCAGCACATCAATGGTGGCTGACCGCCCCAGCAACGCGTGACACTCGGCAATCACCCGGGCGGCACCGCGCTGGCTGATGGAGTAGTTGTAGAAGGGCATCCCCGCGGGCAGGATGTCGTTGAACATCAACCGCCCCACCGTGGTCATCACCCGCTTGTTGGGGGGCGTGGGCTCGATCGGCTCCTTCTGCCCGCGGACCATGGTGTCGTGTTCGATTCGGACGCGAATCTTGTCGTGCAGACTGAGCTTGCCCATCGAGAAGGCCAGCAGCGCCTCGTGCAGCGACGAGTAGGCCGGCATCTCCTCCTCGGTCCTGTCCGGAGTTATGTGGTCCGTGCACAGGTAGGAAATGCCCAGCACGATATCCTGCGAAGGCGACATGATCGGCGACCCGTTGGCCGGGCTGAAGATGTTGTTGGTGCTCATCATCAGCACGTGGGCCTCGGCCTGAGCCTCGATCGACAGTGGCAGGTGCACCGCCATCTGGTCCCCGTCGAAGTCGGCGTTGAAGCCCTTGCAGACCAGCGGGTGAATCTTGATGGCATTGCCCTCCACCAACACCGGCTCGAAGGCCTGGATACCCATCCGGTGGAGAGTCGGGGCCCGGTTCAGCAGCACCGGGTGCTGGTGAATCACCTCCTCGAGAATGTCCCAGATTTCCTGGTCCCGCCGTTCGAGCATCTTCTTGGCGCTCTTGATGGTGTCCGCCAACCCGCGTTCCTTGAGCTTGCGGATGATGAACGGCTGGTACAGTTCCAGGGCAATGGCTTTGGGCAGCCCGCACTGGTGCAGCTTCAGCTCGGGTCCCACGACGATGACCGACCGGGCGGAGTAGTCCACCCGCTTGCCCAGCAGGTTCTCGCGGAAACGGCCCTGCTTGCCCTTGATCATGTCAGTGACGCTCTTGAGCGGCCGGTTGCTGGAACCCAGCACGGGCCGGCGACAGCGCCCGTTGTCCAGCAGGGCATCCACCGCCTGCTGAAGCATCCGCTTCTCGTTCTGGATGATCACCTCGGGAGCGTTGAGGTCCACCAGCTTCTTGAGGCGGTTGTTCCGGTTGATGATCCGGCGGTACAGATCGTTCAGGTCGCTGGTCGCGAAGTTGCCGCTCTCCAGTAGCACCAACGGACGCAGGTCCGGCGGAATGACCGGCACTACTTCCAGCACGGTCCAGGACGCGTTGTTGTCCGAGCTCTTGACCGCTTCGACGATCTTCAACCGCTTGGCCAGGTCGCGCTGCTTCTGCTTGCTGCCGGTCTTGAGCAGCTCTTCACGTAAATCGCGCGAGAGGGTGTGCAAGTCGAGACAGTTGAGCATCTCCTTTATCGCTTCCGCACCCATCAAGGCCGTGAAGGTGCTTCCGTACTTGTCCAGCGAAGCGCGATACTCTTCCTCGGTCAGCAGTTGGCCCAGCTTCAGCGGAGTTTCGCCGGGCTCGACCACCAGGTAATCCTGGAAGTAGATCACCTTCTCCAGCGAGCTGGTCTTGACGTCCAGCAGGGCCCCCAGCCGGGAGGGCATGGCCTTGAAGAACCAGATGTGCACAACGGGGGCCGCCAGGTTGATGTGGCCCATCCGTTTGCGGCGCACGCGAGAGTGCGTAACCTTGACCCCGCACCGGTCGCAGATGATGCCCTTGTGCTTGGTGCCCTTGAACTTGCCGCAGGCGCACTCCCAGTCGCGGTCCGGACCGAAGATTCGCTCGCAAAACAGACCATCCTTCTCGGCGCGGTAGGTCCGGTAGTTGATCGTCTCCGGCTTCTTGACTTCGCCGAAGGACCAGCTCCGGACGTCGTTGGGCGACGCCAACGAAATCTTAACGCTGCCGTAGTCGTTGATCCGGTCGTAGATGTTCTCGATCATATTGGCCGGGTCCTTCCTTCCAGGTGCAAAGGTTCCCAGTCTGGCGGGTTCGCAGCCGCTGCGGCGGCAACCCGCTTAGGTGCCTTGTCTGCGTCCGCGCGGCGCTAGGCGCTGGGCGAAGGCGCATCCTTGGGATCCAGGTGCATGGCTACCAAACCGCCTGACCGTCTGAACCCCAGCTCCTCGCAAAAAT
>JANQGB010000951.1 GCA_028277545.1 Phycisphaerae bacterium
CGTCAGCGCGGTGATGGTCCGCCACCATTCGCCCTCACGGATCAACAGGGCGCTGGTCTTGCCCGCACCAAACCAATCCAGCCCCAGCAGTTGCCGATCAGTGCATATGGCGGCCAGGAGAATCACCGTCCCGTAGCTCAAAACTCCGGCCCAACCATCGGTCCGCCGGGAGCTGCCCGTTACCTGGCTTCTGTTGGTGCGATTCTCGCGGGTGTAGGCATCCAACTCCTCCCGGGCCTGTTCCGCATCACCGCCAGCCACGAGCAGCGCGTAGCGGCCAGCATCCTTGTGCATTTTGCTCTTGATCCCCGCAGCGTGGAGCACCAGGGCATGTTCGCGGCACGCCTTTGCGGATGGCGAACGGAAAACGGCTTCCACGAGCTTCCGGCGATCTTCCATAGCCGGTGATTGTACGGCAGATCACGGCCCGTGGCCGCCCTTTGCGATGCTGAAGTAGATTCCGGCCAGCGAGCGGCCGAGGATGGGGGTTCGAGTTCGTACAGCGGGTGTGCTGCGACTCATCTGGCCCACAGGTGGCGCAACGTAGTGATGGTTGCGAAGCATGCCGGTTAGCAGTACGGCGCAAGGCTCTTCGTAACGAAGGCTTCCCGCCTGCCCAACTGCGATTGCGATGCAGGCAAGATGCCTGCGGTACGACGGCGTGGCTACTTTGCGCTGTATTGTCAGGAGGCGACCAACGGTGTCGAACAAGGCGCAGGTATGTGGTACCATCGAAGCATGCAGAGCAAAGCGACGACGGTCAGTCAATACCTCGCCGAGCTGCCGGAAGATCGGCGCGAGGTGCTGCAGGCGATTCGCGCGGTCATCCTCCAGAACCTGCCGAAGGGCTACGAGGAGGGCATGCAGTACGGCGGAATCGCCTACTACGTTCCGCACAGCGTCTACCCGCCCGGCTATCATTGCGATCCGAGCCAGCCGCTGCCTTTCGCAGGGCTGGCCTCTCAGAAGAACTACATGACGATCTCAATGATGTGCGTCTATACAGATCCCAAGCATGAGACCTGGTTCCGCTCGGCCTGGACCAAGACCGGCAAAAAGCTGGACATGGGTAAGTCATGCGTGCGGTTCAAGAAGCTGGACGACGTACCTTTGGAAGTGATCGGCCAGGCCATCAAGCGGGTACCGGCGAAGAAGTTCATCGAGTATTACGAGTCGGTAATCAAGCCGGCGGGCAAGCGCCCCGGCACGGCGAGCCCCAGGAAGGGCAACGCGAAGTCGGCTGCCGCAAAACCGGCCCGCAAGTCAAAGACGACGCGCTCCACCAAGACCACTTCCAAGATCGCCCGGAAGCGCAAAGCCTGACTCGAGGATTCCGGGACGGCCGCGGAGCACCGGCGGAACACGGGTATCTCGACGTACAAGAGAGGACGTCGCTCACCCACTCACGGCTGGTCCGACGTGGGCGGTCTCCGCCAGTCAGATATCGCCTGTCACCTCGTATAAGCGCCTACCGCGACGAGGCCGATGGTGGGCAGGAGTAAACAGGCGTGGACGACCTTTGGCCATTCATCATCCGCACGGTCATCATCTCGGCCGTGGGCATGGCTCTGGCCGCCTGGGCGCTGCGGATGAGGGGCAGACCACCGAAGTAACACCCACCGGTGCTGGGCACGAAACTCGCTGTCCATTCAGATCTGGAACAAGCGTTTGCCTGGATCATCTGCGGCAGCCGCGGCGGTCGATTCAAGCCGGAGTGATCCGCCGGATTCCACGGGCGCGCAAGTTTGGTGTACGAGCCGCGCGCGTCGTGGTCAAGGTGCGACGGCCGGAACGTCGGGCGTTTTGAACTGCCGGTCCGCCAGTACGGCTGAGAGACGCGTTTCATGGCAGCCGCGCGCCCCGAAGACGGACACTGTCATTTACACGAGGCACACGGCGCAGAATGAACCGACATCACTCGCCAGCACTATGTGGAATGCGCTTCTCGCCAGTGGGACGACGGTGTGAGGAGGGCACCGTATCAGCCGGACGAACCCGCCCGAGACGCTTGGACGGCATTGTGCAACCACGACGCGGCCACCAGCCAGGACCAATGAGCAAACACCGGCTTCTGGAACGGACAGGCGCCGACGATGCGGACCGGCGAAAAAGCGTTCACTGTCACGCACCTGAGCTGACCTGTTCGATATCCTGTCGACTGAATCGAGTGACACGACTGAACTCTCGAGGGCAGCCCAGAGTCTGGTTATCGGTCGCCCGCCTTGGGGAGAGCGAGAATAACGCATCCCCGGTGGTAGCCAAAGGGGACTTTACGAGAAGCCGATGAACATCTTGTGTAACGGGTCATCCGGGCAGGACAGGACACCACCACCCCGATCGAAGACTCGTTACTCCCCGGACATGGGGGTGCTACACGGTGGCACGTGATTGCCGCCGTTCAGCCCGCCCCGCTGGAGATCCAGACCGCAAATGCGGTCGGCTTGAATGCACAGCCGCCGCGTGGCCACAACCTCGCTGGAGAATGCAGTCCATGAAGATCAGTACCAAAATAGTAAGCGGCTTCGCCATTGTGAGCTTTCTGCTTCTGATCGCCATCGGCGTTTACGAAGCCGCGCTCAACAGAACGCTATCTGCGTACGATGAGCTGATCGCCAACGATGAGGCTGTCAAATCATATACCGCTCAGATCGGGTACGAGATGTTGATGGCGCGCAGGGGCGAGAAGGACTTCCTGCTACGTAAGGACATGAAGTACACGGAGAAGGTCCACCTGGCGATCGACAACCTTGTCGAGCACGCCGGGACCCTGGAGGAGACCGAGACCCGTGCGGGTGACGAGGCTGGAGTCCGGGCCGCTCAGGACGTCAGGCGGTGCGCTGGAGATTACCTTGCCGCGTTCGATGCGCTGGTCGAAGCGTGGCAACGGCGCGGTCTCGATCACAAGTCCGGGCTGCAAGGCAAGTTTCGCAAAGCAGCCCATCGCCTGGAAGCAACAGTCAGCCAGTTTGACGTGGCCCAAACCAAGATCGACTTGCTGCAGATCCGGCGGTGCGAGAAGGATTTCGGGCTACGCAAGGATGCCAAGTACGGTGACAGGATGAAGCGCCTGATCGTGGTATTCAAGCAGAACCTGGCCAAGAGTTCCCTGGAGGACAAGATCAAAGAGCAGCTAGACACGCACGCTGACACGTACAAAGGCGCCTTCTCCCAACATGTTGAAGACACGCTCGCAGGAAAGCCCACCGACGAGAAGAACTCCGCATTCCGCAGCGCCTCACACGAAATGGAGGATATCCTGGCCCGTCACTACGTCGCTCATGCCATGTCAGATTACCTTATGCTGCGCCGGCAGGAGAAGGACTACCTGCTGCGGCTGGCGGACAAGTACGTGACTCGCGGCGAGGATCTGATCAAACAGCTCAAATTCAACATCTCCGGCTCAGGCATCAGTGACGACACCAAGGCCGCCTCGACGCAGATCCTCGATGAATACGACGAGACGTTTCACATGCTGGTCGCAGAGGACGAGAATATCGCGGCCGTCACACAAATAATGCGAGAAGCGGTACACAAGATCGAGCCGATCGTCGCTGAGAACCTGAAACGGGCGGACGAAGCCATGAGCGCGGCTGCCGAGGCCACCGAGGCGTCGGCCGCACGCCAGGAGAAGCTGGCCATGGCCACCGCGGGCATGGCGCTGCTGCTTGGTGCCCTGGCGGCCTACTACATCACGAGATCGATCACCAGACCTGTCCAGCGCATCATCAGCGGGCTGAACGACGGCGCGGCTCAAGTCAGCGACGGCGCCGCCCAGGTGTCCGACGCCTCACAAGAACTGGCTGTGGGTGCCAGCGAGCAGGCATCGTCAGTGGAAGAGAGCAGCAGCGCGCTGGAACAGATGGCTGCCGTGACCAAGACGAACGCCGAGAACGCCAAGCAGGCCAACGAATTGAGCAGGCAAGCGAAAGAGGCTGCCCAGGCTGGTGACAGCACGATGGCTCGCCTCAACGAGGCGATGGCGGCCATAAACGACTCGTCAGGCCAGATCAGCAAGATCATCAAGGTGATCGAAGAAATCGCGTTCCAGACGAACCTGTTGGCGCTGAACGCGGCAGTGGCAGCGCCCCGAGCGGGCGAACACGGCAAGGGATTCGCCGTGGTAGCCGACGAGGTTCGCAACCTCGCCCAGCGGGCCGCGCAAGCAGCCGGGGAGACCACCGAACTCATCGAGGGTTCCGTCAGCCGGGCTCGGGAAGGCACCGAGGTGGCCAGCGATGTCGGCCAGGCGTTGGCTGGCATTGTAGGAGACGTGACCACGGTGACCGACCTGGTTGACGGCATCACCAGGGCCAGCCAGGAGCAGGCCCAGGGCGTGGATCAGATGAACACGGCCGTATCGCAGATGGACAAGCTCACGCAGCAGGCCGCCTCCGCCTCCGAGGAATCAGCCTCGGCCGCCGAAGAACTCACCGCCCTGTCGCGGCAGGTCAAGGGAATGGTCGGTGATCTTGTTGCACTCGTCGGTGGGAGCCGGGCAAAGGGGGCAGACGGCGCCCGGAGCCAAGCGCCGACGGAGGCGCGTTGACCACCGCCAGTCGAGGGCTCAGTTGATACCTGAGCGCAACTGATACAGCCACACCGCGCTGGTTGCCTTGGTCAGCACGACGTGCTTGCCGCCACCAAGCGCAGTCATCACAGACCGACCACGGCACTGGCTGCCAACATATGCCGGGAGTGCATCCAGGCTGCGGCCGCGGTGGTTCTGGTCTGACTCTACTGCATTTCTTCCGGGCAGGTCTCGCCACCGTAGCAACCATGGCCCGCGGTGCGCAACGCGTATGCCGGGGCTTCACGGCGGCTGGAGCCGTCCCCCTGTAGATTGTCCGGCCGAGATCAGCGCTGTAGACGCGCGCGTGCAGTAGTGTCCCACAGCGTCCAGCGGTATCACCTTGCCAGCCCAGGTTCCCGTGGCACCGCTGATGACACTCCGGAGATGACGCCTACACGAGAGCTACGGTCAGCCAAGTGCGGAGTCTCAGCGTCGGCACGTTGCCCAGTCCGCGCGAACCAGGGCGACCCGGCGCCGCTTGCGTGCTGGCAGTCGAATACAGACAATCCCCGGCACGTCCGCGATCAGTAGAACCAGCCCTGAGGAGTGGCTATGCAAGACTGGTACGGTGTGAGGAGTGAGTGCAATACGCAGATGACGGCGCGCTGGCTGGGGCTGTGGCTGGCGCTGGCGGCCCCGATTGCGCTGGGCGGGGAGCAAGAACTACCCGCGCCGCGGCAGCCGGCCGGATACACGATCCCACTGCTCGATCTGGCTGGCGACACGCACCGGCAGATCCTGGTGGACCGCGAAGCCGGCCAGTACCTGGGGCACCCGACGACTGTTCTGCTGGACGATGGAAAGACGATCTTCGCGGTCTACCCCAAGGGCCATGGGCGCGGCGCAATCGTTATGAAGCGCAGTGACGACGGCGGGCTTACGTGGTCCGAGCGGCTGCCGACACCTGAGAGCTGGGCAACCAGCGAGGAAGTGCCAACGCTATACCGCGTCACCGATCCGAGAACCGGGCAGCAGCGTCTCATCATGTTCTCCGGGCTGTATCCGATACGGATGGCGCGGTCGGAGGACGCGGGCGCGACCTGGAGCGAGTTGGCGCCGATCGGCAACTACGGCGGGATAGTGGCCAACGCCTGCCTGACGCGGCTGAGAAACGGCGACTACGTAGCGATGTTCCACGATGACGGGCGCTTCTTCGGCGCCAACGGGGAGCGCAGCGGGGTGTTCACGGTCTACCAGATCTTCTCGAAGGACGGTGGGCTGACCTGGAGCGAACCGGAGGCCATCTGGACCGGGACAGACATTCATCTCTGCGAGCCGGGCGTTGTCCGTTCGCCGGATGGCCGGCAACTCGCGATCCTGCTGCGGGAGAACAGCCGCAGACGTAACTCGTACGTGATGTTCTCCGAGGACGAGGCGCAGACCTGGAGCAAGCCGCGCGAGTTGCCCGCGGCGCTGACCGGCGATCGGCACACGGCGGCCTACGCACCGGACGGACGGTTGTTCATATCGTTCCGTGACACGACGCGTCAAAGCCGAACGCAGGGAGACTGGGTGGCCTGGGTTGGCACCTATGACGACATCGCCAGCGGCCGGGAGGGTCAGTATCGCGTACGCTTGATGGAGAACAAACACGCGTGGGATTGCGCCTATCCGGGTGTCCTGGTCCTCCCCGAGGGCACGATGGTCACCACAACCTACGGCCACTGGGCAGCGGGCGAAGAGCCCTATATCGTCAGCGTGCGACTGAGACTGGAGGAGCTGGACGCAATGGCAGCGGATCTTGCCCGCTACGGAGTTGATTACGACTGGCTCGTCGAGCCGACGCAACAGCCAGCCAGGCTGATTCGCACGGAGGATGGTAGCGAGCTGATTCTGGCCAATGGCCTCATCAGCAGAACCTGGCGCGTGCGGCCGAACGCCGCTTGTATTGCGTTCGATAACCTCATGACGGGAGAGTCGATCCTACGCGGCGTCAAGCCAGAGGTAATCGTCGAAGTCGACGGAGTGCGGTATGAGGTCGGGGGCTTGAAAGGACAGCCCAACTACGCCTATCTCAACCCGCGCTGGCTCGACCGACTCCAGGCCGACCCGGCCGCACTGCAATTCACGGGCTACAAGGTAAGCGAACCCCGGGAGCGGTTTGCCTGGAAGCGCGTTCGGCACGCTGCGCCTGACGTGCGGTGGCCTCCGCCGGGTGTGCACCTGCAGATGGACTATGAGCTCGCCGCGGCCAGCCCCCTGAGCAACGAAGCTCAGGAGACCACCGAGCGTGAAGGCGAGACGCGGCCCGAGTTCAGCGTCGCGGTTCACTACGAGCTGTACGATGGCATCCCCTGCATCAGCAAGTGGATAACGGTACGCAACAACGGCTCCGGTCCGATTCGGATCGATCGCTTCACGAGCGAGATTCTGGCTGCGGTGGAGTACTCCTCGCATGTCGAGGATCGCGGCGTGCCGCTTCCCAGGCCGAATCTGCACGTGCAGACGGAGTATGCCTTCGCGGGCATGACGCACCAGAACGCCATGGAGAAGTCGGTGCACTGGGTCTCTGATCCGGACTACGAGACCCAGGTAGACTATGGGCGTAACTCGCCGTGCCTGCTCGAAGTCCGACCGGACCTGGGCCCCGCACAGGTGATCGGACCCGGCGGCGAGTTTGAGTCTTTCCGCGCGTTTGAGTTGGCCTTCGACTCGACCGAGCGGGAGCGTAACGGCCTCGCCGTGCGCCGAATGCACCGGGCCATCGCTCCGTGGTCGACGGAGAACCCGCTGATGATGCATGTGCGCTTCGCGGACTGGGAGACCGTGAAGAACGCGATCGACCAATGCGCCGCGGTCGGCTTCGAGATGGTCATTCTGACTTTTGGCAGCGGGTTCGATATGGAGGATGACAGCCCGGAGTACCTGGCGCGGATGAAGAAGTACGCGGATTACGCCCGGGACCAGGGTGTCGAGATCGGTGGCTATTCGCTGCTGGCCTCGCGCAGCGTTGGCGGTGGCAATGATGTCCTGATGCCGGAGGGCCAACGACCGACATTCGGAAACTCCCCTTGCCTGCAAAGCACTTGGGGGCAGGAGTATTTCGACAAGCTCCGGCAGTTCTATGAGCATACCGGCTTTACGCTGCTGGAACACGACGGCTCGTATCCAGGCGATGTCTGTGCCGACACCAGACACCCGGGCCACCGGGGTCTCGACGACTCCCGCTGGACTCAGTGGCGGACGATCACCGACTTCTACAAGTGGTGCTGTGGAAATGGCGTTTACCTGAACGTGCCGGACTGGTACTACCTTTGCGGAGCCAACAAGTGCGCCATGGGCTACCGGGAGACGAACTGGTCGCTGCCGCGCGAGCAGCAGGTGATTCACACCCGCCAGAACATCTATGACGGCACCTGGGAGAAGACGCCCAGCATGGGCTGGATGTTTGTCCCGCTGACCGAGTATCAGGGCGGAGGAGCAGCGGCCACCATCGAGCCGCTGAGTGAACACCTGGAGCACTACGAGCGTATGCTGGCCTCCAATCTGGCGTTTGGCGTGCAGGCTTGTTACCGCGGTCCACGCCTTTACGACTCTGAGGCGACAAGAACGCTGGTGAAGAAGTGGGTCGACTGGTTCAAGCAGTATCGCGACATCCTGGAGTCGGACCTGATCCATGGTCGCCGGGCCGATGGCCGCGATCTCGACTGGATGCTGCACGTAAATCCGAAGCTGGCGCACAAGGGCCTGCTGGCGGTGTTTAACCCGCTGGATGAGAACGTCTCGCGCACTTTGCGCATTAACCTCTATTACACAGGGCTCACTGGCACTGCGCTGATCAGCGGTCCGGAAGGGCAAGCGCAGCCATACACGCTGGACCGTGCGTACAACGTTGAACTGCCGGTCAGTGTTCCGCCCCGGGGCATGACGTGGTACGTGATTGAAGAGGGTGCTTGAACCTCAGCCGTTCCGCTCTGAGCGTGGCAGAGATTCCCGGTGAGACGCCCCCACCCGAGCCGTCGCCGGACACCTGGCGGCGCCCTATACTGCGGCACGAGCCCGCGTACCCAACCCACAGCCATAGGGGCTAGCCATGAGATGGACCAGACTGTGGGTGTGTCTACTCGTTGTCGTAATGGTCATACCGAGCCTGGCCTGCCGCAAACGTAGCTGCTCGCGCTACTACGAGCGCCAACGTTTCAGTCACCACCACCGACCGTACCGCGAGGTGCACGTTTACCGGAATCGACACCGCGACGGCCACTGCCGACCGGTGCGCCACGGGCACCCTCGCCATTTCGGGGTGCGCCACCACCGCGGCTCTCCAGGGTGCGGACGGTAGGATCACCGGCCAGCCGTCGCTGCTGCGTTGCACTTGTCCGCGCACGAGGGGCGGCGTGGGCCTGGGTGGTAAGACCGTGCCCGGTATGGAGTTGCAGGCACAACCGAAGTACCACCCGCTCGGAGGGTGCAGGCGGCAAGTCTCTGGACAGCCGGCGGCCAGCACAGGGCCGGGGCCGGCGGCGCGGACTGGTTTCGGATCAGGCGCTGATTCGCGGCAGCTTGACGCGCAGTTTCTGGTACTTGCTCCGCATGAAGCCCAGGGCCAGGTAGGTGTGGCAGCGGTCGACTCTCGGATTGGCCTTGGTCGGACAGCTACAACCGATGAACAGGTCATCATCAGTGGCCAATTTGGCTAATCTGTCAAATGGTACTCGGTCCTCCTGAAACCGTCGTTCCAGCAGGTCGACGTAGGCGTCGCGGAACTTGTGCCAAGCGGATTCGTTCGGATCGGCCAGGTAGGACTTTACCATCTCTTCGGTCGGCCTCAGGGGATGGCTGGTACGCCATCGTGAATCCTGGCGTATCCCGCCCGGCTGGGGATCCGACGGCGGGCGCTTACCTCGGTAGATTGTGTATCGTGCCAACATGGTCGCTGCCCTCCTTGACGGTGCGCCTGCGTCGTCGGCGCCACGCGTGAGTGTTATGGAGCGGTCCAGGTGATGTCCAGCACGTCGAATTCGATCTGCGGGTCGGCCGCGGCACAAGACCGTAGCCGGACCTGCGCTCTGCCCGTCAGAGAATTTTGCACGAAATCTCCTCGCGCTCTTCCGCTGCGCCGTGGTATACTCCAGTCGTCGAAGCAGGTCAGCCCCGGCCCAAGTACCGGGTTAGAGGTTAAGTCCCGGGGCGTCAGGGCAATCGCCACGAGCGAAGTTAATCCGGGTCTCCGGAGCGCCTACCTCCATGGGCGGCCTGCTTCGGCTTCTTTTGCTCCTCAGTTCACGCGCCGATACCCGCCCCGGAGGGCTTCCTCCCATGCCATGGGGCGCAATGTCGCGGGGGCCGCCCCACTGGGACAGCCCCCGCTTTGGGCCGCCGAGTTCCTCGGCGGCGGCGCGTGTGTCGCTGTTTGGACTAGATGAGTTCCGACTCCGCCTTGGCCCGGCGGCGGTTGCGGACCCGACCGATGTTCATTCCACCCAGGCCGAGTGCCAGCAGCGGCAGCAGTCCCATGCCACCCGCACCGCACATCGCCCCGGCGCCCCCGGTGCCTTCGGCAGCCGCTTCGTCGTCCTCAATGGGATCCTCGACGGGATCCGGGTCGTCGATGGGGTCCTCGATGGGATCTTCGATCACGGGATCCGGGTCGACGATGGGATCTTCGATGACCGGGTCCGGGTCGACGATGGGGTCTTCCTCGAGCTGGTCACAGGCGTCGCCCAGGCCGTTGCCATCGGTGTCGGTCTGGTCCGGGTTAGGTTCCTGCGGGCAGTTGTCGCACTCGTCGATCAGGCCGTCCCCGTCGGCGTCCGGCTCGCACTCGTCGGGAAGATCGTTGGTGTTGCAGTCCTCGCTGGTCTGGTCCAGCAGGTCGTCGGCGTCGTCCACTCCGTTGGAGTTGCAGTCCTCAAACTCCTCCTCGAGGTCGTCGCAGGCATCGCCCAGGCCGTTGCTGTCGGTATCGGTCTGCTCCGGGTTGAAGTCCTGGGGGCAATTATCGCACTCGTCGATCAGGCCATCGCCGTCGACGTCGGTTTCACACTCGTCGGGCAGATCGTTGGTGTTGCAGTCCTCGCTGGTGCCGGTGGCCAGGTCCTGGGCGTCATCGACACCGTTCGTGTTGCAGTCGGTGATCTCGACCAGCGGCTCCAAGCCTTCCATGAGCAACGTGAAAGTGTGCGGGCTATCGGGATCGTTGCTCAGCGTTCGCACCTCGATTTCCGCCGGGCCGGCCTCGTTCATCTCGAACGATACGGAGGCCGCGTAGAGATCCAATACCTGGGAGAATCCGGCATCGAGACCGGTCACGCCGGCGGTGTTCGCAGTTGCGGTCAGGTCGGTCACGTCCAGATCCCCGTCACCCTGGTTCCGGATCTGGAACAGGAAGACGTCACTATCGCCCAGGTCATACTGGCCCATGTCAATCTCGTCGCCGTCCTCGATGGTGATGGTGTTGTTTTCGTCCACGTAGGTCACCAGGACCTGCGGCTGGGCCAGAACCTCGGCCTGCAGGGTGAAGAAGAAGGGTCCGTCCGGGTCGTTGCTCTCGATGGCCATCTCCAGTTCGGCCGTTCCCGAGTCGGTCACTTCGAAGTTCACCGAGGAGGCGAAGACGCCAAAGAGCGCAGTAAAGCCCGCGTTGATGTTGGCCACGTTGCCGGTCAGGGCGGTGCCGGTCATTGCGGTTAAGCTCAGCGTCTGATCACCGATGTCACGCACCTCGAAGGTGAAGGCGAACTGGTCACCTACCTCCATGTCCGCGAGTTCGACCACGTCTCCGTCGTTGATGGTAACGGTGTTGCCGTCTTCTACGTGGGTGACGAAGATCTGCGGCTGGGCCTGGGCCGTGGCGGTCAGCGTCCCGACTGCGCAGACAGCAGCCATCAGGCGCCATCCTACCCGCTGACTTCGAACCAATCCCAACTCCGTCCGGTACGCGTTTCTGGTCTGCTCGTTTGTCTTACTCTGGGTCAACATCGTTCGGCTCCTTGGTTCCTGGAATCTCGTTTGGCGGTGTCGGGCGGCCCCCGTGGACCACCTTCGCTTTCCTTGGAGGGAGTTGGAGGCCTGCGGGGCGAACCTTTCGTGGCAATCCAAAAAAAGCGAGTCCGTCCGTGAGAGCGGTCTCCGCTGAGTGAAGCCTGTTGAGCGTGGTGGTTTTCCGGGCCCGCGCGAAAGGTCGGTCCGCCGGTCGGCCAACTCGTGACAGCCGGGCGTGGAACGCAGCCGCCGGAGGAGGTGGCCATGCTCGGCCACGACAAGACGACTGAATCGGAGAGCCGAACCATGTAAACCCTACCAGCGAGCACGACGCCTGAAGCCGGACGCACCAAGGTCCGGACGCAACGCCGCCGGGGTGTACTCGTCAAGGCCAGCCACGGTCGAATCACTAGAGTGTGTGCCGTGATGGCCCTGGTCGCGCTGCGGTTGACGGCCCCGGCCTGGGCTCAGCCCAGCGGCCGGCTGACCAAGACTGATGCCCGAGTGAAGATGCTGCGGAATGCTGCCCGACTCGGCCTTAAGCCTGCGCGACTGGGCCGCCTGGCGCCGCGACTGCTGCGCCGGGGCGATCAGGAAGTCAACGTGACCATTACCTTCAACAGCGAGTTAACTAACGAGCAGGTGGAGGACTACGAGGGTCGCGGGATCAGCTTCATGCGGTTACCCGACGGCGGGCTGGCCAGACACCGCCACTTCTACGCGGCCTGGGTGAGCGAGCCCGCGCTGGCCGCGTTGGACGCCGATCCCAACGTCGACTACATCGAGCCCGGTAGTGCCTTCGAGTGGGTGCCGACGCTGGAGGTCTCCAGCGCGGAGATTCAGGCCGACATTCGGCATCGCACGCCGGTAGGATTCGACTTCCGTGGCAACCAGGGCGCCGGCGTGGTGATCGCCGACTTTGAAGCGGCAGGTGCCCTCGACGTCTTCCACCCCGATTTCTTCAAGGTCGAGCACTTCTCCCCCTACGACTGGATCGATGCCGACGCCAACGGGCTGTTCGTTCCCGGGTTCGACTACGTCGACCTGAATCGCAACGGGCAGGCCGACGACGGCGAGCGGCTGGGCTTCCACGAATCACATATCATCAACGGCAAGTTTGACCCCGATCGCGACTGGCTGTTTGCCGACGCCAACAACAATGGTGTCCGTGATTATGGCCCGGCGGCCGGCTACGACGAGTCTGATCCAACCTACGGAGAGCGCGTGTTTCTGGCGGTCGACGCCAACGGCAACCATGCCTTCGACGTGGGCGAGAAGCTTCTGGCACTCGGCGAGAGCAAGATCCGGGCGGTGCGGGGTGCGGACGGCGCAATGTACTCCCGCGGAGTGGATCTGATCGACGCGCCGCCTGACCTGAACGGCCACGGCACCAGCGTGTGCGGCATCCTGGTCGGGCAGGATGCCGGCCTGGGGCGGCGATACGTCGGAGTCGCTCCGGACGCTGAGTTGCTCGTAGTGCACTACAGCGCCACCAGCCCCAACGACCTGGAGGCCGCCCTTTGGGCGAAAGCCAACGGTGCCGACGTCATGCTCTGGGAATTCGGCAGTTGGACCGGCCAGTTTCTCGACGGCAGCACGGCACTGGAACAGTTCATCACCGATGAAATGAGCAGCGGCAGCACGCTGCAGGTGACGCCCACGGGCAACCTGGCCTCATCCGAGCGACACGCCAGGCTCAACGTCGGGGCCCAGGGCACCGTGACGCAGCCCTTCGAGATTCCGTCCGGCATACAGCCGGGCAGCATCGCCATATCCGTGCTATGGCAGGGACAGGAAGGCGACGTGTCCCTGGCGCTGCGGCGGGCCGGCTCTTCGAGTTTCACGGAGATCGCCGAGATTACCGACCCGTCCGAATTCAGCCTGTTCGAGGTCGATCACTTCGCCACTAGGGGTGGCTCCTTGTCGACACGCGGCACTGCCCGGTTCGACATCCAACTGTACCGCGACGGGGCGACCTTCGACCCGGCCGAGTGGGAGCTGCAAGTTGTCAACAACGCATTCACAAGCAGGACCGTTCATCTGATGATCCAGGATAACGCCACTACGTGGAGCGGCGGCGTGTACTGGACATCCAACACTACCGACGACAACACGTTGTGCTACCCGGCCACGGCCGACCTTAGTCTCAACGTGGGCAGCTACAGTGTCGACCAGGACCCGGGGCGGCTGAGTTACTTCAGCAGTCGGGGACCCAGGATCGACGGCGTCAGCCAGGAGGGTGTCACCGCGCCCGGGCACCACGACATCCTCTGTGCCCAGAGCGGTGACGTGACCGGCAGTTGGGCTCCGGTTCGCACCGATTTCGGCGGGACCAGCGCGGCCGGCCCTCACGTGGCGGGAGCCGCCGCCCTGCTCATGAGCGCGGTCCCGGATGCGGGCATTATGGAGGTGTACGACGCTCTTCTCCAGGGCGCACTGTCGGACGGTGACACCGGACCGGTGTTCAACGACGCCTGGGGCTACGGGAAGCTGCGCGCCGATGACGCTTATCGCCTGCTGACCGCCGAAGTATGCCCAGGCCTGGTCACTCCAGTCCTGGTGAGTCCGGCCGACGGTGCTGTCGATCTCGATCCGGAAGACGTAACACTCGCCTGGCAAGATCAGCCCGAGGCTCAGTTGTACGACCTGTACTTCGGCACCACCGATCCGCCACCCTTCATGGCGCCCAACATCGCGGTGAGCTCTCTCTTTGCGGGCACGCTGGAACCGAACACTACCTACTACTGGCAGTTGTACGCCAAGAGCACGTGTGGCAGCACGGAAGCCAGTTCCGTCCGGTACTTCACCACGGGTGGACTGCCTGCTCCGGAAATCAACCTCCTGGCCGGCGGGGTCCCGGTGGGCTCCGGAGCCACGGTGGTTGTGCCCGAAACCGACGCCGGCGGCAGCACCGAGTTGACCTTGTACATAGAGAACAACGGAGCCGAGTTTCTCACGCTCTCGGGCGGCCCCGACCTGGTCAGCGTCATCGACGGAGAGGATACCTTCACGGTCATCGAGCAGCCGCCTGCTGCCGTCGAGCCCTTTGGCCTCGAGTCGTTCGTAGTCGAGTTCGCTCCGCAGGCCGGCGGCACGTACGAGGCCACGCTCGAGATTCTGAGCGATGACGAAGACGAGCCCGTTTACCAGATTACGCTGGTCGGAGAAGCACCGCGCTACCCGCAGATCGAGATCACGCACAGCACGACTGACGAGAACGGTCAGCCGGTTGAGTTCGACGTACCGCACGAGTCCGTGTTCGCCTTTCCGGATACGCCGGTCGGCGAGGAAACCGAGTTGATCTTCACAATCCACAGTGTGGGCGATGACGACCTGCTCATCACCGGTGAGGTTCAGATCGCGGGTGCCAACCCGGATGACTTCGCGGTAACACTCCAACCCAGCACTACGCCGATCACGCCCCCGGGTTCGGACTCGTTTCGCGTGGCGTTCTCGCCTGCGGCGGCCGGCATGCGCCAGGCGTCGTTCACAATTGCCAGCAACGATCCGGACTTCGGCCTCCACACCGTCGCGCTGACGGGATTCGGCACCGAAGGCGACGTCGAAATCCATCCTCCGCCACCGCCGGGGGACGAACCCGATCCCGAGCCCGAGCCCGAGCCGGCCCCGGATCCAGGACCCGAGCCGCCGCCGGCTACGGAAGAGCCCGAACCGGTCGACCCCGAGCCCGCGCCGGTCGAGGACCCAGCCAAGAAGGTGTCCGGAGATGCCCCGGAAAACGGCCCAATCGAGGACGACGAGGCGACGGCCGGCGGTCAACCTGGAGGAGGCATGTGCGGTGCCGGCGGCCTGGGTACCGTGCCCGTACTGCTGCTGGGACTCGGTGGCCTGAAACTCACTCGTGGACCGCGGTGGAAGCTCGCAGCCGGATGCCAGGAGACGCGACGGTAGCCTGCCCGAGCGAGGGTCGTCCCGGCGGACGACCCTCGCCCACGGGCAGTGCTCGCAGGCTAGCGAACGTCAACTTCTACCTCGACGAAGTCGAAACTGGGCACTTCCTCGGCGATCACGCCGAAGTCAGGAGACACGACTTGTTCCCGCACTATGTCGTTTTCAACGGTCAGCCGGATGTAATGGAAGCCGGTCCGGAGAGTCACCAGCGGGTCGGCCTCCATAGAAAACTCCGTGCCGGGGGCCAGGGTGGCGGGATCGTCATCGGTGGCCCCGTTGCTCCAGCTATAGAAGATGGCTTGGGCGCCCGCACCCGGGTCACTGTTGCTGCCCACGAGTTGGACTGTCGCCGCGCCGTGAATGGCACCTTCAATCACGAAGCCGGCCGCCGTTTCGGTCACCGTCTGCCCCGCCAGAGCAGGAACGTCCACCACCGCCGTTGGCCAGGAAGAGGTGCACTCGATCACGTTCTGTGCACACTGGCTCTGGAAAGCCACGCGCTTGGCCTCCGGCGCCAGGCCCTGTTCGGCAGCTTCGCCGTCGCCACCACCGCCTGTTGTGGCGGTGCAGGCCGGCATCAAGGCTGCCGTCAGGGCCGCAGCCCATACCCTTGCCCACGCGCCCCGCTGACAGCATCTGAACCCTAGTTCCGAACTCATTTGTGCTCCCCTATTGCCCGCAACCAAGGTACACTGACATGCTGGTCATGGACAAGAATACCCTGATACGTTCGATTTTCTCGGCGGGACTGTTGTTCAGTGCTGCCGGGTGCGCTCAGATGGAACTCATCTTCCATCAGGCACCGTCGGGCAGCACGCTGGTTCAGGCGGAGCCACAGCCACTCTTCCTCCTGGCCAGCCACAGTGACAGCGCGTCGCAGGAATGGCCTGCTACACAGCCCAGCACTACCCAGCCCACTGCGTCAACAGCTTCCACAACGGCTCCGGCACGTGCGGTGTCCTACACCGAGCCGCGGCCCCAGTTTCAGCCAGGTTCGCTCCGTGCTTTCGGTACCCTCGGCAACTTGGTCCCCGCGGCGGGCAATGCCGGAAAGGAACTCTCTGAATCCGTGGCCTTCTCCTCTCAAGGCGTCATTGGCCGGTCGGGACTCACAGCCCCGCCGACCATGTTGACCGGGGCCGTAATCGGCCGACCCGGTTTGCAGCGCGGACCTGCCACCGGCCTGGGGTTCGCATCGCCGTCGGCCAACATCTTCGTCCGCCAGTTCAACCCCCTGTCCGGCCCTAACGGCCGCTGCCATGAACTGGCCCGGGCCGGCTTCTTCGGCGGCAGCGCCGCAGCCTGCACCGCGCAGCTCCGTAGGTAGCCAGAACCGAACAGACACTCGCCGAGCTACCGTACAGCGATCGCAGACGATCGAGCACACGCCAAGAACGAGCCGCGAGCTTCAGCTCGTGCGGACGATCAACGAAGATGAACGCGACGTTCCATTGTTGGGTCCGCGCGGACTGAAGTCCGCGGCTCATTCTTGTGGTTCGCGCGGACCGAAGTCCGCGGCTCGTTACTCTGGTTCACCTCCTGTTGAGGGCTGCATGAAGGCAGATCGGAAATACAAGTCGGGGTCCTGGATGACCGACGTCAAAACGCGAGTCGCCGATCCGACATCAATCTCCACCTGCCCTCTGTCCAGATGCAACTCGCGCTGAAAAGCCAGCGTGGCGCTGCGATTCATGAC
>JANQGB010001038.1 GCA_028277545.1 Phycisphaerae bacterium
ACACCATCCTGGTGCAGCGCCTGGCCGCGTGGCTGCTGGAACTGCCGGAGGAGGACTGGCCGGGGTTGCCGCCGGGCATCACCTGGCTGACGCTCGACGGTGACGGCACGGATTGGCCCGCCTCGGCCCCGGTCTCCACCAGTGCGGCGGGTACGGCCCGCGCTTTCCGCAACGACCAGTTTATCTACCTGCTGCTGGAAACCGCGACCCCCCCGGCGGCGGATGCCGAAATCAGCCTGCAATTCAACAATAACAATGTGATGGTCCCCCTGCGCGCAAGCGCGGCGGGCATCGTGACCGAAGACGGTGAGGCGGTCCCGGATGCGGCGGTCGCGTTGGGCGCGGGGGTCGAAATACGGATACCGCTGCGCGTCTCCGGCCTGGCGCCGGGCATCGAGCAGGTGTGTCTCGACGCTACCTGCTTCGACCAGCGCTTTACCTCGATTCTGGTGAATGAGATCGACCCCGTGCCGGTGCGCGGCTGGACCGGGCCGCTGGCGACGGTTGAGAGTACGGCGACGGTCAATCTGCGCCGCGAACCGGCGGCCAGCGCCGGTGTGATCTCCGGCATCGCGCCGGGCACGCCCTTCGCCGCCTTGGAAAGCGACGCGACCGGCGAGTGGGTGCGTGTGTTGAACGGGCGCTATTCGGGCTGGATCAACCGGTCGGTGCTGCGCGTGAGCGCCGACCTGTCCCGGCTGCCGGGCGCGCCGGAAATCGTGCCGGATGCGCCTGAGATCACTGGCACGCCCGCGCCGGTCGTGTGTGAGGTGGTTTCGACCAATATCGTCAATCTGCGCGCCGGGCCGGGCACAAGCTTCGAGATTGTCCGCGAACTCAGCCCCGACGAGCCGCAGGCCGCCGACGGCCAGGCTCGTGGCGCGGATAACTTCACGTGGTGGCGCCTGGCTGATGGCGCCTGGGCGCGTGAGGACGTGGTGGTCGAGGTCGGCAATTGTGATGCGCTGCCCGAGGTGGTCAGCGAATAAGTTCCGCCAGAGGGCGGTTGGTCATTGAAGGAGTTTTGTTGGTATGGTGAAACCAAGACAGTGGCTGCTCTTATTGAGCGTGTTTATCCTGGCGGTGGGCATGGCCCAGGTCGCCGCGCAGGACGATGATGATGGCGACAACCCCATCCCCGACCCACCGCCGGCCCAGACCTGTTTCTGGAGCAAGTTTCACGCCGGGTCGCCCATTCGCATCGGGCCAGGGGTGTTCAAAGATCAAATCTTCTGCCGCACCCTGGTCGAAAAGGGCGATTACATCTGGTGGTACGGTTCGGCCATCACCGGCGCTGGCAATGTCGGTGACCGCACGGTCCTGGATTTCGGTATCGATCACGCGGTCGATATTCAGAGCGGCCTGGATTACTGGGAGAACGGTGTGGTGATGTGCTTGCGCGGACGGGGCCGTTTGCTGTTCTCGCAGCGCGAACTGGTGGATGGGCAGCGCGTGTGGACCGATCTGCCACGCTACCGGGTCAATGAATGGCCGGGCTATGCCTGCACGACCCTGTTCTACCCCGGGTTGATGGTGATGACCACCGAACAGATGCCCGCCCTGCCCCCGCCGCCCAAGCCGGTCGAGAACTGCACCGTCACCACCCTCTACCGCGTCAACCTGCGGCGCGACCCGAACACCAGCAGCGATGTGCTGCAAACCGTGCCGCCCCAAACCCAGCTCCAGCCCATCGGACGGGCGGGCAACTGGTATCTGGTGCCACCGCCCGATGGAGGGGACTCGGTGTGGGTGGCCTATCTGAATGGCCGCCAACAACTGCTGGAACTGGAAGGGGACTGCGGCCAGGTCTGCACGCAGAACGCCGCCGGGACGACGTTGAGCTGCCGCCTGGATTAATCGAACGTCAGGCGGGCCGACCACACCCAACCCTGCGGGAGTTGGTACCACCAGCCATGCAAATCCGAATCCAGGCGGATCGGTCCGGTGACGGGTCCGCCGATCAAATCAACCGGTGTGCCTTCGGCCAGCGTGAGCAGCACCCGACCCTGCTTGACGTCTGGCGTACCCCACACGCGCGCGTTCGCCAGCGCCAATGCTTGCC
>JANQGB010001117.1 GCA_028277545.1 Phycisphaerae bacterium
ATTCAGAGTGACGGTTACCTTATCCTTCGGCGGAACGTTGCACTTGGAGCGCAGGTCGCCCACCCTGGAGGACGACGCCGTTCTGGAGGTCTTCGAGGACCTGCAGGCCGCCGTTCGTGGCGTGCGCGACCTGCGCTCCAAGTGCAACGTTCCGCCGAAGGATAAGGTAACCGTCACTCTGAATGCCCCCGGCGGGCACGTCGACGCCCTTCGCAACGACGCCCACGTCATCCAGCGACTGGCCAACGTCGGAGCGCTGACCGTTGCCACCGGCGCCCCCCGGCCCCGGAACGCGGCCAGCCTCGTCGTCGGTCAGGTCGAGATCTTCGTCCACGACATCAGCGACGATGCAGCCGAAGCGAAGCGGCTGCGCCAAGAGATCGCCGAGACCGAGAAGCAGATCGGCGCCTCCCAGGCCCGCCTGGGCAACGAGAAGTTCGTGGCCAACGCCCCTCCCGAAGTCGTGGCCGCCGCCCGACAGCGCCTGGCGGAACTGGAGGCTAAGGCCCAGACGCTGAGTAACAATCTCAGCGAACTCGGCTGACACGAGGCGCGCTCTGCCGCCGTGGATTCGCGCCGCGCCCCGGCGCCCGTAGGTCCCCACGGACACTGTGACAGAGGCGGTGCATTAAGATGAGCGCTCGACCGCTGCCGCGTGACGTTGGCGAAGGGCACCGGCCGGAATAGACTGCTCACAGGCGGGGGCTGGTTCCTTCGCGGCTGGCATGGCTGGTCTTATGGAGAAGAACGATAGCAGAGGGCGAACCATGAGACGTTCGAAAGTGTGGTTGGCTGTTGCCCTGGTGTCTGTGGCCTCGGTGGGGCAGGCGGAGCAGCCCGACTCGCGCGAATTGCGGCGTACGCCGATCGTGCGCGTTGTTGAGGACGTCCGCGATTCGATCGTCAACATATCGGCCACGGGCCTGGTGCAGATGTACCGCCGCATGGACCTGTTCGACCTGTTCTTTGAGGCCAGGCCCCGGCAGCGCCCGGTGACCAGCGTGGGCAGCGGCTTCGTCATGCACGAGGCCGGCTACATCGTGACCAACGCCCACGTCGTGGAGCGAGCCGTCGAGCTGCAGGTCGCCTTCGCCGACGGGCGCGAATACGAGGCCACGCCCGTCGTGGTCAGTGACCGATACGACCTGGCCATCCTGCGGATCTCCCCGGACACCCCGTTGAAGCCGATACCCATGGGCCGAAGCGACGATCTGATGATCGGTGAAACCACCGTCGCCATCGGCAATCCGCTGGGCTACGCCAACACGGTCACCAGCGGCATCATCAGCGCCCTGCACCGCAAGATCGAACACTCACCCGAGAGGATCTACGACGACCTGATTCAAACCGATGCCGGCATCAACCCGGGCAACAGCGGCGGGCCCCTGATGAACCTTGCCGGTGAGCTGATCGGCATCACCACCGCCATCCGCTCGGACGCCCAGAACATAGGGTTCGCGATTCCGGTCAATCGGCTCCGAGAGCTCTTGCCAGACATGCTGGACTACGCCATCGCCGAGAAGCGGAGGTTCGACCTGGGCCTGCGCGTCGAGGGTATGGAGAAGCCGGCGGTCGTGGCGGTGGATCCGGAAGGTCTGGCCAGCCAGGCCGGCATCCGCGTCGGCGACGAGTTGGTCCGGCTGAACGACGCGCCGGTCAGCCGGGAGGTCGACTTCTACATCTCCCTGCTCGGGCACACCGCCGGCGACCAGGTGACCCTGGACCTCCGACGGAACGGCAAGCCCAAGAAGATCCGCTTAACGCTCACCGAGCTGCCCGAACCGGACGGCGTGGCCCTGGCCCTGACCCGGTTCGGGATGCGGGTCGAGGAACTCAGCGCCGCCGCCGCCCGGCGGTACGGCGTGACGCCGGGAAGTGGAGTGCTGGTGGTGGGGGTCGACAGGCACAGTCCGTCGTCGTATGTCAGACTGCAGCCCGGCGACTTGATCGTGAGGATCGGGAACCACCCGGTCAGCAGCCTGGATCTTCTCGGCCAACTGCTGCAGGACGTGGAACCCGACGACCCCGCCGATCTGCGGTGGTGGCGTCTGAATCCCAACGGCGACATCTACGCCTACGAAGCAAGGATTTATGCCCGCTAGGAGGGCTCCATGGCAGACGAAAAGGCTCCTGATAGCGGAACCGGCCACTGGGTGGACAACACCCGCGTCATGCCCCGCGATCTCAAGCTGAAACGGGCCGAGCAGAGGCTGGTCGTGGAATGGCGGGATGGGCACCACAGTGACTTCGACGCTGCCACGCTCCGGCAGGCCTGCCCCTGCGCCACCTGTCGTGAGAAGCGGGAGCAGCGCCAGACCACCGCCCTGCCCATCCTGGAAGTCGGGGCCCATGACGAGATTCTGCTCAGCGGCGCGGAACTGATGGGCCAGTACGCCATCAAGCTGATCTGGTCCGACGGCCACGACGCAGGAATGTTCGATTATCGGTACCTGCGCTCGCTGGACCCCCGCTGAACCCCGCCAGCGACCAATAACCAAACCAAGCAGGCTCCGCTGTGCGGACCAAGATCCCGGTGATGACGTCCAAACGCAAACGGTCCGCAAAGCGGACCCTACCGTCTGCCTCCTGTCTTCTGTCTTCTGTTTTCTGTCTCCTCTCTCCCGCCCCCTGAATACCCGATACACCAGTTGAAGCGTGGGATGTCTGGACAGGGAACCGACGGATGCCGCTCCTGCTGAGCACCAACGAACTGAGAGCCAACATGCGGCTGGTCCGCCCGGTAACGCAGGGGCAGCACATCCTGCTGCCGGCCGGCAAAGTCCTCAACAGCGCCGACGTGGACGCTCTCCTCAAAGCGTGTCCGGACACCATGGTCTATATCGCCGATCCCATGCTGGATGAGGCGGTGCCATTTGCGGACGACTCGCACGATCGCGACGTCGCCCGGGCAGCCAAGAAACAACTGCTGCGTACCCTGGCCGGCGTTCGCCAGCGGTTCGCCCCGCAGATGTCGCTGAAGAACATGGATTTCCGCGGCGTGCACGAGGCCGTGTCGGACGTGGTGCAGTACATCCGCGACAACCCGGTGGTAGCGGCGATTCTC
>JANQGB010001119.1 GCA_028277545.1 Phycisphaerae bacterium
CCGCATGGCCGCGACCAGCGCAGATTCACTCATCCCCGAGCCGTCGTCGGAAATTGCTATCCATGAGTCTTGGCCGCCCCAGTGAAAGGTCAGCCAGACGTTTTCAGCTCCTGCGGAAATGCTGTTATCGATCAGGTCAGCAATGGCCACTGGCAAAGAGTAGCCATAGGCGCGCATGGACTCTATCATCGCTGAAGCCGATGGAGGCACGACGTCAAATGGCTCATTCTGGCGGCTTTCCGTCAAGGCACTCTGTCCTTTCGCTCAGCCTTGCATACTCCAGCGATCTCCCGCTGGCAAGAAAACGCAACTCCAGACCAGTATCAGCTTGACACCAGCGGCGAAGCGAATGTACAGTAAACGATGAACGGAGTCTTGTCAAAGAGAATCGAGCATGCCTGACCCACGGAAAACCTTCGGCGATCTGCTTCGAGCGACACGCGTCGCCAAGGGCCACAGCTTGCGCAAGTTCGCGGAGATGGCGGACATGAGTCCGACGTACCTCTCCCAGATCGAGCAGGCCAAGATCGAGCGCCCCCCCACGGCCGAGCGCGTCCGCACCATGGCGGAGTTGCTGGGGCAGAACCCAGATGAGTGGATCGCCTTGGCTGGCCGCATTCCCGAGGACGTGAGCGAGATCATCAAGAGCAAGCCGCAGGCGATGCCGGAACTGCTTCGCGCGGCTCAGGGGCTGACGGTCGACCAACTCCGCAAGCTCACCGAGCAGATCCGCGAGCAGCAGAAGGACGGGGGCACGGAAGAATGAAGCGTCGCGTCGCGATCCGACAATACCGAGTGCCGTTCCTGCCCGAAAAGCGGATCGAAGACCAAGCCCAGCTGCTCCTGGACGAGTGGGCGGAAGCCCACGGCGCGATCGCCGAGCCACCCGTACCGATCGAAGACATTCTGGAGCTGCACCTGGAGCTGGGCTTCTGCCTGGCGGACCTGCAGACCGACCTCGGCCATCCCGATGTGCTGGGCGGGATCTGGTTCGGCGACCGGATGATCAAGGTGGACCAGTCGCTTGACCCGTCGATCCAGCCGAAGCTGCTGGGGCGCTACCGATTCACCCTCGCCCACGAAGTGGGCCACTGGCGGCTGCACCGCCAGCACCTGATGGATGACCTGTCGGCCAAGTCGCTGTTCGAGGCCAATTGCGAGCCGGCGTTCGTGCAGCGATCCAGCGCGAACCCGGCCGAGGAAGTCCAGGCCAACGCCTTTGCGGCCTGCGCGCTGATGCCGCGCCAGATGGTTTACGACGAATGGGCGAAGTGGCGTGGTTCGCATGATCCGGTGGCCATTTCCAGTCTGCCCGTCGGCGACTACCACGCCGATCGGCAGGCCAACGAAGAGATGGCGATGGATCAGTTCTGCAGGCCGCTGGCCGAACGGTTCGAGGTCTCGGCGGAGGCAATGCGTTACCGACTCCAGAAACTCGAATTGCTGGTCAAGGAGGTCCAACCGCGACTGTTCTGAGGGGGCAAAGCGTCCTCTCTTTCTATTTCGACTCGGCGTTTACCGTTCAGTGGATGATAGAAAGGAGTGGCCGTCATGGCAAAGCCGTTTGATCCAAGGAAGGTTCTCAAGCACATCGCCAATACGCTGCTGCAGGAGTTTTTCACCCGGCGGGGGGAACTGCTGGACGTGCCTTGGGACGAGCTGACCGAGTACAAGATCGAGCCGGTCTTCGAGGCGTGGCAAAAGCTGGACGAAACGAAGCAGCTTGAGGTCCAGGTCCTGCTGCGAGACATCCACGAACTGGCCGATCATCGCGGGGTAGCAGCTCTGGTGGAATTGGTCCGCCAGCGGTGCCCCGGCCGCACCGCCAAGTTCGAGGCCCAGGGCGGCGAAGCGGACAAGGCGATGTGGGCCTACCTGAACGTCCTCGAAGACCTCCGGGACGTTCAGGTAGGCCCACATCGCCTTGTCCGCTTCGCCGCCCTGGGCCTCGAACTTG
>JANQGB010001146.1 GCA_028277545.1 Phycisphaerae bacterium
CGTGCTCTCGGTACTGCCTGGCTTCTTCATCCACCACGCACCTGACGATATGCACCGGTTCCCCGAGTTGCTCGACGCCGCCGAGCTGCCGCGAGCCCAGCAGGCGGCCAGGTTGGACCGCCGGGCTATGGACGTACAGCTCTCAGCGCTTAAGCGCAGCTTCCTGGCCAACGTAGATCTCAGCGACGAGGCCGTGGAGCGGGCCATGGGAGCCGGCATCGACGATGCGCTGAACATCCCACCGCGACGCGACTACCCGGCCGGCTCCGTTCTGCTACGGCAGGATGAACCGGTGGACACGATATCCATCCTGGTTTCCGGCGAGATCCAACTTTCGCGAATGGCGGATGACTGCGAGGTTGTGCTGCACACTCACACGGCGGGGAGGATCATCGGCCTGCTGGCGCTGGCCCAGCATCAGCGGGCGTTCTTCACCTGCCGGGCGATCACCGACGTCACCGTCATCCCGCTCGGCATTGAGCAACTCGAAACCGCCCTGCAGATCAATCCCTGGCTCAGCGGCTACCTGGTGACGGCGCTGCTGCGGTCGATGAGCAAGCGCACCAAGCGGACCGCCCAACTCCAGGTTCAAGTGGAGCGGCTCAACAGCAAGTTACAGGCCGAGCGGGACCAGTTGGCCCGCGCCCTGCAACAGTTGGAGAGCGCCCAGACGCGCCTGGTCGAGTCGGAGAAGATGGCGACCCTGGGCCAGCTCTCCGCGGGTGTGGCTCACGAGCTTAACAACCCGGTGGCGGCTATTCAGCGGGCGGTCGACTTCCTCAGCGAAGACCTGGTCGCCCTGTTCGGCGACCTGCCAGACGGGGCGGCGGCAACCGCCTGTATGCTCTCCGTCCTCACCAGCCAGCCCCTGTCCACACGCGAAGAACGCCAGTGCCGCGCGGCGCTGACTCGGGAAGCAGGTGACGGCTCCTTGGCACGTCGATTGGTGAAGGTCGGCATCTCGTCAGCGGGGAAGTACCGCTCCTGGCTGGGCAACAAGACGGACGCCGAGCGGGACCGCCTCCTCGAGGCGATGGAGCGTTACCACCAGGTGGGGCTCTCGCTGCGCAACCTCTCGACCTGCAGCGATCGGGTCAGCACCATCGTGAGCAGCCTCCGGTCCTACACCCGCAACGATCAGGCGCCCGTCGCCAATGTCAACCTGCACGAGGGGCTGGATGGCACCTTGCTCATGTTCGCCCATGACCTGCGGAACGTCGAGGTCAGCAAGAGCTACGGTGACCTGCCCGCCGTCGAGTGCTGCGTTGGAGAGATCAACCAGGTTTGGACCAACATTATCGCCAATGCCGTCCAGGCGATGAGTGCCCCGGCGGCGCTGCGGATCGAGACCGACACGCCAGCCAGCGACCAGGTCCGAGTTCGAATCATCGACAACGGCCCGGGGGTAGCGCCCCAGGACCTGGAGCGGGTGTTCGATCTGAACTTTACCACCAAGACCGGCCAGGCCAGTTTCGGTCTGGGTATGGGTCTGACTATCTGCCGCCAGATCGTCACTAGCGCCGGCGGCACTATCGAGATGGAATCGCAACCGGGGCGAACGTGCGTGACAGTCGTGCTGCCCGTGCGCTATCCCGGCGCCTCTGTCGAGGGCTGAGCAAGATGAACCAGGTGACGATACTCTGCGTAGAGGATGAGCCCGAGGTCCGCGAAGCGCTGGTTCGCGATCTGGCGTCCTTCGCCGGGGTATTCCGTATTGAGGAGGCCGAGGACGCCGAGGATGCCCGGCAGGTGTTACAGGAGTGCGCCGAGTCCGGTGACCCCGTCGGCCTGGTCCTGTGCGATCACCTGCTTCCCGGTACTGTCGGTGCCGACCTGTTGGTGGAGTTCAAGGGCAATCCACAATCAGCCCCGGCCCGCAAGGCGCTGGTCACCGGGCAGGCTGGCCTGGAAGACACGGTCAAGGCCGTCAACGACGCCGACCTGGACCACTACATCGCCAAGCCCTGGACGCGCGAAGGCCTGTGTGCCGTGGTCAGCAAGCTCCTGACAGACTACGTCATCGATGAAGTGGAAGACCTGTTGCCCTACGTCAGCGTGCTGGATGGACCGCGCCTGCTGGAGGCGCTCAGGAGACGCGACCGCCACGAGTAGGCCGCGCCGATCGTCCGGTCCGGGCGGACCGGCAGCCTTGCGCGCGGAGAGAGTACCAGCGGCTAGAATTGATAGCCTGGCTGTTTGCCGACGCACCTGTTCCCCCTCTGGCCTTGGACCGCTGAGTCGTGCTAGAATTGAGTGGTCGTGGATCCGCAACTCTGTGCCGCGACTGTTCGGAGATTCTTGAATCTGGCGAGGTGCCTCATGCCATCGATGAGTCCGGGGATGAGCAAGCTGGTCGAGAAGCAGCTTCGCAACTGGGAGATAGCCCGCAGTCAGCGCCCCACCGATGCCAAGGCGGAGCCGGTGGAGGTGGCGGATTTCCTGGCTCTCTCTCGTGCCGTGGGGGCGGGCGGCGCGGCAGGGGCCGATATCGCTCACGCAGTAGGCCAGAAGCTGGGTTGGCCGGTCTTCAACAAGGAGATCCTGCAGGCCATGGCGGCCGACGACCCCACGCGCGAACGGCTCTACAAGTCCATGGACGAGCGAGACATCGGCTGGGTCGAGGAGTCGCTACGTGCCCTCATGCAGGGGGCTTTCAAGAAGAACGACTACTTCCATCGACTGACCG
>JANQGB010001157.1 GCA_028277545.1 Phycisphaerae bacterium
TTCCGGTGGCGGCAGCTTCCAGTACCTCCGCCAAGTCGGACTGCAGGCGCATCAGCACCGCCTGGGTCTCCGGGTCACCGAACCGGCAGTTGAACTCCAGCACCTTGGGGCCGGCCGCTGTCAGCATCAGCCCCGCGTATAGCACTCCGCGGTAGGGCGCCCCGTCCGTGCGCAGCCCGTCCACAATCGGAACCAGCACGTCGCGCTGCACTTGATCCAGCAGACTTGGTGTGGCGATTGGCGCCGGGCTATAGGCGCCCATGCCGCCGGTGTTGGGGCCGGTGTCTCCTTCTCCCACCGGCTTGTGGTCCTGGGCACTCTCCAGCACGTAGATGGTTCGACCATCAACCAGCGCCAGAATGGACAGTTCCGGACCGGTCAGCTTGTCCTCGACAACCACCTTGCTGCCCGCCTCACCGAAGATGCGGTTTACCATAATGTCTTCAAGGGCCAGAATCGCATCGGCCGGGTCGTCGCAGACTATGACACCCTTACCGGCCGCCAGTCCCGCCGCCTTGACGACCTGGCCGGTGTCCCGAGTGGCGACATAGGTCTTGGCGTCCTCGAACCGTGTGAAGACTCGAGCCTCCGCGGTGGGCACCAGGCATTTCTGCATGAGTTCCTTGGCGTAGGCCTTGTCACCTTCGATACGGGCCGCCGCCGCAGTCGGACCGAAGATCCGCAGCCCCGCCGACTCGAACCGATCCACTATCCCGTCGCAGAGCGGTGCTTCCGGGCCGACGACCGTCAGATCGACCTCATGCTCACGGGCCACAGCGATCAGGGCCTGATGATCGTTCACGTCGACCGCGACATTCTCGGCCACCAGAGCCGTACCCGCGTTGCCTGGCGCGCAGACCACCCTCTTGACCAGCGTCGAGGCCGCCAACCGATCCGCCAGGGCGTGTTCCCGACCACCGCTTCCAACGACCAGGACGTTCATGGACCGCCTTCCCGTAAGTTAGTGCCCTCTTCGTCACCGTGGCGGCGATTGTAGGGATCGCCCGGAGCGCGTGCAACGCACGCCGGGTGGACGGCAAGCGGCGCGGCCTTAGGGACCGGAGCAGGAAGAAGGCGGGCACCAACCCGGCGACAGGCAGCAGAAGCCGGCGGGTCAGTTCAGCTCGGTGATGAGTGCCCCGACGACCTCACCCTGACGAAGCAGCGCCACACCGCGCCGCCCGCACCCGACAGCCCAGGTTCGTGGAGAGGTCGACCACCGCCAGATCTCGTCGCCATCGATCATACGGGCCTTGACCGCTTCCCACTGATCGGTGAGAGACGGCGGCGCGGCAGCACGCGGTAGGGTGGGATGCGAGAGGCGGAGCGCAGCGGCCAGGTCCGACGCATGAGCGACGTTGTTCGAGACCCGCGCGGCGCCCGCCTTATGGGCCAGCCGGGCCGCTTCGCCATGCCTCCCCAGGGCAAAGCAAAGGCGAGCGAGGTCCATCGCCGCGGCCAGGACGTCCTGGTCCTGCGGACCGCGGGTTGCCTGCAATTCGTTGAGCAGCCGGCGTTGCAGGGACTCCGCCTCCGGCAGTTTACTCTGAGACACACAAACGTCACGTAGCCTGTCGAGTGACATGCAGAGACGCCGATCGTGAGGACCAAGCTGCTCGGCCAGCCGTAACGCCAGACGCCCCGCCGACTCGGCCTCCGGCAGCCGCCCCTGCTTAACCGCCCTGGTGCTGGCCAGATTCGCCCTGGACCATCGATTCCCGACCGACAGGGGGCTGAACTCGCTCAACGCCAACGACAGCATCACGATAGCCAACTCGGCGCCAACGAGCAGTAGCAGGGCCCGTTTGAACAACCCGCGAGGGGCGGTCGTGTCGGCTATGCCGGCCCGGCGCCGTTTGACGCTTACCACCAGGAAGATCAGCACCATTCCGCCGCCAACTACGAAACACGTGATGGCCAGCGGTTGGAGAATGTTGGCCAGCCACTCATACTCCTCGCCGCACCAGGACATACCAGCCGTGCTGAACATGACGTCGCGTCCGGAGTGTTGTCCGCGCCGAACAGGCCGAGTTATTGTGACGGTTAGCGACGAGGCCAACAAGCCGCCCGGTACTGACGGAGCCGCCCGTATCCATCACCACTTCAATCGGCCGGCGATAACCGGGAGGAACGAAGTGGCCGCACTTCGCATTGCGCTCGCTCCGGCGCAACAGAGGCGCCCGGAGGGCTCAACCAGCAGGCTGGGAAGATCACGCCGGTGATGCCGCACAAATCGCGACTGGTAAGCGGCTGAGTCCGTTTGGGGGCTCCTTCACACACACCGTGTCCCTTGACTCAGCAAGGCCGGTCCGATATTATGCCTCCTGGAGAGAAAGAGAAGCCAGTTCTGGCCTTCTTGCTTTCGCAGGCAAACAAGATCACTCACGTCAAAGAGGGAGAGAAAGATGCGCACAGCAGCTAAATGCATGGCGGTAGTCTGTCTGTCTGGCTTTACCGTGGCGTCAGCCGCAACCACACCGATCACCCCGTCGGATTTCCTGCCAGGTGCCTCGGTTATTGGCTTCGAGACAGGCTCGACAGGCCTGCCAACAGTTCCCGGCGTCACCTTTCTGCGCGAATCACCAGACCCGCAGTGGTTCTCCGCAACCGGGGCCTTCATCGACGCCTTCTTCGAGGAGCAGGTAATGACCAACCTGGTTTCCTCGACCTTCAGCGACGTGGCCATCGAGTTCGCCACGCCGGTCCAGGCCGTGGGAGCGTGGGTCGGCAAGGTTGAGAACTTCCTGTCCGAGTACCCCGACGTGCTTGACGTTCGCGTGCTGGACAGTCTGGGTAACGAGCTGGCCGCTACTACAGTTGACCTTCCGTTTCCCGAGCGAGGGGACAATCCCCTGTTCGTCGGCTATCGCTCCGACGCGGGAATCGCCCGCATCGAGTGGCTCGGCGGAGACAGCGGCTTCTTCGGCGCGGACAATGTGACCTACGGTGACGCCGTCCCTGAACCGACCACCGGCCTGCTGCTGGTCGCAGGCGCTGCCGCCTGGTTCTGCCGGAGACGTCGGCCGGCAACGAGCTGACCAGGATCACCTGCTGCGCTCCGCAGGCAGGCTGGCTTTCAATTAAGCATTTTCTACATTCTGGCAGGAGAGAGAACATGTACAGACAGACAACAGTGGTGGTTGTCTCAGCTCTGGTGCTGTTCACCCAACCAGCACTCGCTGACCTGGTCACGGCGGATAACATCGGGGGTGCTCCCCAGAGTTCCGGCTTTTTCATCGGCATTGGCTTTGCCGGGTCGTCAGGCTTCACGAACGAGGCGGCGGCCCAGGAGTTCACGGCCCTGGTAGACGGCACGGTCACCACTCTGCTGGCGACCGTCGACCGATGGCAGGCGGATGACGTGCCTCTGGAGGTCGCCATACACGCCAAGTCTGGCGGCACGGTCGGCGCCCTGCTGGGGCAGGTCGACTTCCCAAGTGCGGAGGTACCACAGGGGCTGGGCGCACACCCCTACGATCTCAGCTCGGCCGCCATCGACCTGACGGCCGGCGAGTCGTACTTTGCCGTGTTCACGGTCGACACGCCGATTTCGGGCTCCACCCGCTATCGCGCTCTGCGGGCCGCGAACCCGGCTATGTGGTTCGGGATCGAGCCCATGTTCTCGCGCGACGGGGGCGGGACCTGGGAACAGACACAATCCGATCCGGAGATTGGCCTGACGGTCTACGTCGTTCCCGAACCGTCGACGATGCTCATGGTCGGCGCGTGCCTGGTCATCGTCTCCGGACGACGCTGCAGGCGTCGCCTTACTTAGAGACACCGGTAGAGCGGCCCGGAGGCGGGCCCACGGTCGACTTCGCAGCGGGCCGAGCGCGTAAGCAATTTAGCCGTCACGGCAGCCGTCACATCACGTGCCGTTCGAGCCCGGCCCTGGGCGTTGCCCGCGCCGGCCGCTTACGGCGACCAGCAGGATAGCGCCCAAGGCCACGCCGACCAGAATCAGGCCCAGGAACAAGTACGGTGCGTTCATCTCCTCCAGGCCGTGTTTCAAGTTTGTGCCGAACAGTGCACTGAGCGTGGCAATCGGAAAGAAGAAGGCCGCCAGCACGTTGAGGCGGTGGGAGGCCAAGGCCATCTGGTTGCTCGAATAGGCCTGTTCCTCGGCACGACGGGCGACTGCGTAGTCCAGGGCGTGCCTGAGCCCGTTGAAGAGCAGTTCGGCCGTACGCTCAAGTTCGTAGGCCCGGTCACGCAGATTGATGAGGTCACGATCCTGCGGCACCAGCTTGCGGGCCTCCTGCAACACCTGATGCAGGTTGCGGGCCGCGCGGTGGATGGGCGTGAGTTCTTCCAGAAGGGCGAAGATCGCCTCCGCGGTGGCGGCCTTCTCTGCCTGCTCGTCCAGGCGAGAGATAATGTCGGCGTACTCGTCCACATGCCTGCCCAGCGCGCCCTGACCCTTGCCCAACTGGCTGGACGTCCAGTCGCCCTCCGGCGTCCGCCAGAACAGCCGGCCACCGCGCTCCGGGTCGTCCGGCTTGGGCGGCGCGTGCAGCGCCAGCAGCAGGTGGCCGTCAGCCGACATCACCCGCTGGCGGCCGACCTTGGCACCCAGACGGAAGCGAAACTCCTGCGGCACCTCCCAACCCACCGGCAAAAGCGATCCGATACCCATAACTGCTCTCCTCTGGCCTGAATCCGCCAGCCTTCGGGCAAGACGACCGCCCCACACCGGCCGATGCCATCCGGCTCCTGACGCCGGACATGCTTATGCAGTCAATAAGCGCTGGGTGTCAACCGCAAGGGGAGGAAGTACCGGGGTCGGCGACCGAGACGGCGGAGGAGAACACGCCGCTCAGCGACGCGGCTACGATCAAGGCGCCTCCCGCAATATCAGCCGCGGGCGGGCCGGGCGATGCGTCCTGTCGCCTGCGCGAGGGCAGATTCCCTGGTTAGTTAATCGGGCTGCATGAGAGGCGTGCGCCCGCCGCCGCCGCACCAGCCCGTCGGGCAGGTGCGGCGGTCACCCGTACGGGGGCGCGCCGGATCAGACATCAGAATGAGCAGTGCCAGTCGTCCGGCGCTTGGCACGGCCCTGGAGGGCAGTAAACGCTAGAACTGAGAACAACAATGCTCCGCTGGCGGGCTCCGGGACGGCCACCAGTTGCATATCCTCGTACCAGATAAAACCGTCGATCACTCCGTTGCCAACCACTTCGATTCGCTGGAAGGGAACGTCGGACTGCCATCCGTTCCAGGTCCACGTGCCGCCCGCGACCGGCACGCTGGCGATGACCGTATCTATCAGGTTGTCGCTGGCGTCGTAGAAGAACAGGGTGGCGTCGTCGGCTCCGCTGTTGTTCTCGAAGTAGCCGCCGAAGCGGAGGGCAGGCGTGGCAAAGTCCCACAGCCCTATACCTAACTGCCCCACCATCATCCCGGAACGCGGCACGACCAGGTCGCCGTTGAGCTGCGAGTTGAACTCGATCTTGATGGCGCCCCCCTCGCTGAGGTTGTTGAGCGTCGCCTGATCATCGAAAACGCTCAGACTCTGCACAGCATCGGTACTGGAGAACCGGTCGAAAGTGTCGCTGAAGTCACCGGTGAAGGGGCCTACCGGCACGATGGCTCCTTCGGCGTGTGTCGCGTACAGCGCGGCCGTCAGGCAGACGGCTACCAAGCAACCGCGAAGACCATGAAAGTCAGGCTTTGCATCGGCCATGGACATTCCTCCCAGACAATCGAAGACGTTACGCTATCAGCCCCACCCCGCCGAGGCAGTCCGACAGGCCGCGAAGCCTGTCCCGAACAGTAGGTCACCTGCCGCTCGACGCGCCAGAGCCGCTGAACCAGGGGGGCGCGGGGGACGACCGGCACAATACCTTTTAGTTATAGGTATCATACCTATTGGTAAGAGGTATGTCAACCCGCCAGGACTGACGCCCATGGACCCGGCTTCGAAGTAGACTGGTCCTGTCCTTCACACGGAGCATCGCCGGGCGCAGACCGCTCGCGCCAGCGAAGCAGGGGCTTGAATCGGTACGCTGGTTGATCCGGTGGTGCCTGGTCAGTCACCCAGAGTCAGGCGCGCTCGCCGGGCTATCAGCAGGCGAGCCGCCGTGTGACCCGCGAAAACGATTAGGGGTACGCCGAACCTGGCCAGGTCCAGCCCCACTCGCTGGAAGAACTTGATGCTGCCGGATGCCGGGCAAAGCACAAGGTCGATCTTGACCAGCCCACCGAGCACACAGAGTGTAAGACAGGCCAGCAGAGCCAGCAACGCCGAACAGCGATGTCGGGCGGCCAGTTGGCAAAAGCCAAGTGCCAGCAGCGGCGTCAGAGTGTAGGCAAACGCATAGAAGGACCGCAGCACCAGCAGGCGGAAGGTGGGATTAGTGTACTCTATGTCCAGCCAACGCGTGGCCGCCAGGAAGAGGCCGGTTCCGAGGAGACCGAATAGCGCAATCGCGCCGATCAGGATGGGCACAGGCCCCAACACGAAAGAAACGGTCGGATGCCTACGTACGAAGGGCTGAAGCTCCTTGCAGCGCACGATCTCCTCGTAGAGCGTGTCCTCATCGCCGAGACGTTGCTCGGCCAACCGCTCCGCCTCGGCGGTTGAATGACCCTCGCGGACGTACTGCTCCCGGACGGTCACGAAGTGGTCCATCAACTCAGCAGTCAGGCGTTTGAGGTACCGCGCCGAGAGGCCTTCCTGCCGCAGGCGGTCCCGCAGTCCGTCAAGTGATCGAGGGTTCACCGGTCGAACCTCCCAGAACGCGTCGGACCGCCTCTGTGATCCGCGACCAATCGTCGGCGGACCGTTCCAGCCGTCTGCGCCCTTTCCGCGTTATGCGGTAATACACGCGCGGGCGACCGTTGACCTGGCAGCGCCGGGTCGCCAGCAGCCCCTCATGCTCCAACGAGTGCAGTAGCGGATAAACCACGCCCTCCCCGAAATCGATGACCTGATCCGTAGACTCACGAATGGCGCTGACCAGCTCGTATCCATACATCTGCCGGTCGGCCAGCAGGCGCAGGACCAGCAGCTCTGGTATGCCGTTCAGGAATCGAACCTGTTTGCGTCGCGTCATGACGCTAATTATACCTGTTAGCGATAGGTATGGCAAGCTGGCGGCCGGACGCCTGGCTCCGCTCCGAGTTGGCTGCCACCCAGGTCTGGCTGCGACAGCCGATACTTGCGAGCCAATCCAGGAGCCAGGTCAGCAGCCGCCCGAATGCGGCCGCGCCCGGCGGACCGAGGCCCCGGCCCCGACGCGTCGGTCGCGGCCGATGGCCGATCGGTACTGAGCAAAAGCGTATTCGTCGTGATCTGTCGAGAGGTCCGCCCAGTGCTCAACGATCGAATGGCGGCGAAGGCCGCATTGCAAACCAGGTGAAGTAACGCCAAGATATGCACGCCCGCTCATCGTTGCCCGTTGAACGCGCCCTGACAGAACCTGAGACAACCATGCACTGAGGGAGCCCGACCATGCAGCAGCGCAGCTTAGCCCTCTTACTGGCCCTGGCCGCGGGCTTGCTGCCTGCGGCTGCCACGGCACAGGACGGGCCGGACTCGCCCGAGTTGTTCCCGGCCGCTACGCCGTTCAAGACCGGATTTCTAAGAGTCGATGAAGTGCACGAAGTCTTCTTCGCCCTGTGCGGCAATCCGGAGGGCAAGCCGGTCATCGTTTTGCATGGCGGACCGGGATTCGGATGCTATCCCAGACTCACGCAGTACTTCAATCCCGAGAAGTTCCTTATCGTTCTGCACGACCAACGCGGCGCGGGCCGCAGCCGGCCGGCCGGTGAGATCCGGGCCAACACCACACCGCACCTGGTGGCTGATATCGAGCGACTCCTCAGGCATCTGGATATTCAGGGCAAGGCCCTGGTGTTTGGCGGCTCCTGGGGTTCCACGCTTGCATTGGCCTACGCCGAGGCGCATCCGGACCACGTGCGCGGGCTGGTGCTACGCGGCGTCTTCACAGCTTCTGACGCGGAGCCGCTGAACGGCTTCGTCGGACCGATGCCGCGGGCCTTCTTTCCCGACGCCGCGGAGCAGTTTGACGCCGCCTGGCCGGCAGACCTGAACTTTGAGCCTCGGACTCTGCTCGATTTGTTCTCCGGGGAAGACAGGGCCTTGCAGCGCCGGGTAGCGACCGCATGGATTCGCTGTGCCATCAAGACCGGCAAGCTGCACGCATCCGACGAAGAGGTTCAACGCGGCTGGGGCCACGACAGCTTCATTTCCGGAGCCCGAATCGACTGCCACTACGCGGTGAACGGATTCTTCCTGGACGGTGACCAGATCCTGCGCGAGGCAACCAAGCTACAGGACATCCCGGTGACGATCATCAACGGCCGGTACGACATGATCTGTCCACCGGTCGCAGCCTGGCGCCTGCACCGGAATCTGCCGCACTCCAGGCTTATCATCGTCGAGGAGGCAGGTCATTCAGAGGGAGAGCCGGGCACCACGCAGGCCTTACTCGCGGCGGTGGCTGCGTTCGAGTAGCCGGCGGAAGCGGAACCAAAGGGTGATCCACAGCAGCTTACCGGCGACGTTGGCACCGGCATTCAAGAAGCATTCGTGATGGTCCAGCAGGACGAAGCTCCTACACAGCAGGCCGGGTGGATCAACGACGCCCGCGGACGCAGAGTTTCCCAACTCGACCCCGTCATGATGCACCTCCTGCGGCGGCCCGGCATCCTCCCACCCGAGGTGCTTGAGGAGATCACTCGGCAAGTCGATGTCGGAATTACGCGCGGGACTCGCGTGCTGCTTTGGTCGAGCGTAGTAGGCCTCGTCTGCCTGGGCATTGCACTGACCGTAGGCATGACCGGGATTCTCGGAGGGAACATCGACGCCGGCAGGTTCTTCAAGAGCCTGCTCCCCTATCTCGGCGTGGTGTCGGGATCGGTCACCTGTTGGATCGCCCTTCGCAGCGCGCGGCATCAGCAGATCGGCAGGGCGATGCTCAAGCACCTCCGCTGCCCGCATTGCGGGTACGACATCCGCAGCCTGCCCGCCGATCCCGCAGACGGGGCGACCGTATGCCCCGAGTGCGGCTGTGCGTGGCAGTTGGAGGGCGACGCTCAATGAGCTGGGTGTGGCCGGAGTACATCAATCGCGATCTGCCGTTGGCCAGGCAGCAGCGGAAGGCGATTCACCGCGATGCCTGGAGGCTGTAGTGGGCAAACCGATGGAACGTGGCGCTGTACCTGGCGGTGCCGACCGTCTACCTGCTGGCCGTGTCCTTCGCCGGCGACGTGGGTAGCCGGGCAGCATCGTTCGTTGGTGTGCGCGGGTGGGGCCAGGGCGTATGTCGAGTCGGCGCGCCCGTCGCGCTCTTCGTATTGTGCTTCGTCGGGGGCGGCGCAATCCTGCAACGCTGTCGCTTCGCACCCTGCGTCCATCGGGCCACGCGCCAAAACGGCTACGACGTGTGCCACGCGTGTGGGTACTGGCTGGCAGGTTTGACCAGCAAGACTCGGCGCTGCCCGGAGTGCGGCACCGAGCGCGAACCGTCTGACGACGCGAGGATCAACAGTGCGTGACAACTGGGCGTGCGCCTGTCTTCCTGAGTTGAAGCGGGGCGATTCCGGCCCGGTTTGTAAATGAGTAACAGCCTGCCGGCTTGGAACAGGCGCAAGGGCATCACTCACGAGATCAGACTCTACTCAACAGGGCGGCATCAAACGCCTGCACACATGCCGGACACGACCCCTAACCACTGTCCGTGGGGAAGCACTCATTCATCCAAGCACGCCACAGGGGCTCATCACGCTCGGCCGCGGCGGCCGCCTGGTCGCCGTACAGGTACAAGCGAATGACCGGGTAGACTTGTCCTCCCATGGGCAGGGCAAAAAGATGGGCAGTGCCGGGTGCTGGCTCGTCGAGTCGCAGAAGGAGTTGATGGGAATGCTCGCCTTGCCCAGCCAGTTCAACCAGCCCGGCCAGTGGCGGAACTCCTTCGGGCGCCTTCCGGCGCTCGCCCGCCGCCGCACCGGTCAGGCCGAGCGCGCCGGTCAACACATCCCAGGCAGCGGACGCGGGCTCGGGGGCAGTGCCCATCATCTGGATTGTCGAGCAGCGCTGACCGCGGTAATGGGTGAGGTACAACCGCAGAATTCGAAAGAAGTCCGGCCACCCTGATTCGGCCCCCCTGAGCTGCTCGTCCCAGGCGTTGTTGGTCGCAGACAGGCTATGCACCACGCGAACCAGGCAGACCCCGCCGGGGCGGGCCTCGACTGTCCATTCCGAACCGAGCTTCGGGGCGTCCGGCCCCAGATCCCTGCTGTCCGCAGCGAACCGACTGGGCGGCTCCCAGGCAGTCACCTCCGCAAACGAGTCCATGCCGGGACCGAAATGGGCGACCATCCGGGCGGGTCTGCCGTCTTGATCCTCCTCTACGTCGGTCGGCACAAACCAGGACGAGATCCCCTGCCCAGTCGAGATGGCCTTCCAGACCTCTTCTGGCGCCCCGGGGACCTCGGTCTCAACCTGCACCCAACGCCTACCAGATTCGTCTGTTGCCACGCCCATGGGTGTTCCTCCGTATTCGTCCTGCCGCGGGGAAACAGCCGCAACCGCCCGGCGTTTGGTTGCGTTGCGCTGTCAGTCGAAGCGCTTCTCGTATCTCGGTTGGTATAGCTGTACGGCGAAATCTCCGGGCACTTTGAAGTGCGTTACCAGGCCGTAACCCTGGTCGCTTATGCCCTCGGTGAACTCGACACCGCGGTCTTTGAGCTCGGCCACGGTCTTTTCGATGTCGTCGCAATAAAACGAAATGTCGTGTGTACCGGAACGTTTGCCATCGAGGGCTGCGGCCGGATGGCAACCCATGTCCGCTTCGGGGACGTCGAAGATGAGCCAACCCTCTCCAACATCCGTGCAGCGAAAGCCGAGCTTATCGCGAATGAAGGCTCTCAGTTCCTCGGGCTGCGAGGAGTAGAACATGGTGTGAACGCCACGAATCATCTTGCATCCTCCCGCAACGGCCGGCCTTGCGCCGCTGTCTCAGCAATGGTGTTTGGAAATATGGGCCACAGATTGACCTATGAGCTCTCGCAGCGTCGAGAGGTCAACGTCGTCCAGCTTCTTGATGTAGAGGCACGACTTGCCGGTCTTGTACTTGCCGAGCTTGCTCATCAGCTCCGCATACACAGCAAAGCCCGGCATGATATACAGGGTCAGGTTCTGTTTGCGAGGGGAAAAGCCGGTCAGGAACCAGTCACCCTCACGCCCGCTGGCATACTTGTAGTGGTAGCTTCCGAACCCGACGATGCTGGGCCCCCACATCGCCGGTTTCTCCCCCGTAATCTCCTGCATGAGCTTCAGGATGGTCCGGCAGTCCGGCTGGCGTTCGGAATCAACCCCGTCGATAAAGGCCTCGACGCTCTGTTCGTTTCGTTTGGTCTTAAGTTCGCCCATCAGCCCGGCGCCCCTGCTGTCACTGCTTCCACTTGCCTACGGCCACAGCCAGGCGAACGTCCCCGCAGTCACCAGGCCATAGACGACACCGTCGAAGACGAACTTGAGAGTCGTGCGCCAGCGTATCCCCTTCCAGATCGAGTTGGGGATACTCGAAGTGGCGTAGGCCAGCATGGCCACGGCTCCGGTCACCCGGAACACCGCCAGGTAGTCCGCTCCGCTTTCGAGCGCCAGGTGGGAAATATAGGCTGTGAAGAAACTGATCAGGACCAGGTAGAGAAACCACTGTGTCAGGCCCTTGCCCATCTTCCATTGACCGTTGGGCATGACAGCCAGCAGGCCCACCGGGCCTTGATTGAACTTCTCGATCATTTCCGGCGAGCCCGCGTCCTTCAGCGAGCCAGCGGACGGGAACATGTATTCCCCGGGCTGAACGCCCTGAGCACGCATTTCCGCCAGCACCTTCTCTTCTCCCGGCAACTTCCTGTAATCGCTCCTGTGGATGGGAATCACCATGTGCAGGATGGAGCTTACTATGAAGACAAAGACCGCCGACAACAGTATGGCCAGCCACAGGTCAGCCAGGAATTCCATTCAATACCTCCTGATGGTTATTGGTGTTCGTCCGAGGCGACCCGGTCTTCCGCGGAGGTCAGATGTTATCTCCAATCGTCGCTGCCAGAGTGTCAGCGAGCGCCATCTCGGGGCGGGCACGGAAGATCACAACGTGTTTATAGTGGCGCCAAGATCGCTCCGCTAGCCAATTCCAGCAGATAGGTCCAGGTCAGCGTGGGTCCGGTGCCGTGGATCAGGTCATCGAATGCACCGAGCCCGTATCGCCGGGCATCCGCGTAGGACGACCGGCGCCCTGGTCGAAGACGAACTCCTGTCCGCGTTAGTGCGCCCGCGACGCGTTGGCCGGGTCCATCTGGCCACCGAATCGAGCCTCGGCGCGGGCGGAACAGCCCAACCGCACATCGGGCCAATTGCCTGAGGATATCTGGATTCGCTCGGGCGACTGATAGTGGGCTGATCGAGAGAGCCTCGTCGTTCCGCCGCTCCTGATTCTCCCAGCGACATCGAGTCAAACTCATCAAGAGTGGCGGCGCAATCCTGAGCCGCCCGGCGCCAGCAGGCCCAGGTTCATACCGACCGCAATACGGTATGTTGTGGCGATGGCGGGCGTGAGAGCGGGTTTGTTGGCAGCCCACCGCGCATAGAGCGGCGGCGGAGCCGGGCGGGGGTCTGCGAAGATTAGCCTAATGAGGCGAGCCCGCGCCAACCGATGACTTAGGGAGGACTGCGTAATCTACTGCCTGAAATACAATTACGCCCCACGACGCAGCAAGGGCCATCCGCGCGTATGTCTCTGTTGCGGGCGCAGCAGGTAGTTCAACAGGCGGGCGCAAGAATAGCGACCTCGTAGATCGCCTATTGAGTATGTCTCGGTACGAGAATTGCTTGTTCCGTACCAGCGAATAGAGCACCCGTCGGACGAATTCGAGCACGGGCGGCTTGGAGCAGTTGAGACCCTTCGGGAATACGGGCCGATGAACAAGACTGAATCTGGCGCCAATACTATGCGAACTCCTATTCTGGCGGTCGTTTTGATCATGGTCGCCGCTGTCTGGGCAATGCTGCCGATGCTAGCCTGCAACGCGGGATCTGGTGGCGGTGGCGGGGGGGGAGAACCGCCCGACCCGCCTGAGCCGCCGGCCGCGGCGGTGCTCGCCGGAGACTGGGAGACCGGCCTCGAGGACGGAGGGACCGCAACCTGGACCTTCGATGATGACGGCATCCTCACGCAAATCATGGCTGTCACAGCGGAGGGCGCTGTCGCCACACTCACCGTTGACGATGCCACAAGCACCGTGGACGGTGATAACGTCACTTTGCAGATACCCACGGAGGGCGGCGGAGAGGTTACCTTCACCGGTACGCTTGACGGCCAGGCTCTTAACGGCAGCCTCACGGCCGCACTCCAGCTCTCAGGTGACGACCTGGTGGTCACCATCCCGGTAGGCAATCTCGACCTGACCCAGGACACGGGAGGTGAAGGAGAGGGTGAAGGTGAAGGCGAGGGTGAAGGCGAAGGAGAGGGTGAAGGCGAGCCGGAGCCGGGCGAACTGGCTGCCGACTGCGTAGGCTGCCATACCGACGAATCGATGCTGAAATCGGTCGCTCGGGACGAGGCGCCCCCCACCGAAGACGCGGGGGAGGGGTGAGGCGGCAGTGTTGCCCCGCTGGAAGCGTGGGAAAAAGTACTGATTGACAGCACGTTTGCGGATTCGACTCACGGGCGATTGGGCTGCATCACCTGTCACAACGGACGTGAAGGTGTCAATGAGAAAGAGGTAGCGCACGAGGGGCTGGTGATCGATCCGTCATCCGGGCAGGCAGAGCGTTGCCAGCCGTGCCATGCGGACATCATCGCCACGGTGCCAGATAGCCTGCATGCCACGCAGGAGGGCTACTTCACGGCCTTTGCCCGCCGTGGCGGCGATCCGGACGGGGCAGGCTACGCTGAGATGTTCGAGGCCCGTTGCGAATCCTGCCACTCGAGTTGCGGGCAATGCCACGTTAGCCGACCCTTGACGGTGGGCGGCGGTCTCACCCATGGGCACGCGTTTCGCAAGACGCCATCCCAGACGAACCAGTGCACGGCCTGCCACGGCAGCCGCGTCGGCGATGAGTTCCGAGGGAAGAACGAGGGCATCCCGCCGGACGTTCACTACCTCAACGGCATGAACTGCATGGACTGCCATGACGGGGTGGAATTGCACGGCGATGGGACCACGCCTGATCATCGTTACGCGAACGCCGCAGGCCCGCAGTGTTCCACCTGCCACCCGGATGCCGATTCGACCGAGTCGGAGGTGACCTACCACGCCCTCCATGCGGGCCAGGTTGCCTGCCAGGTGTGTCATTCAGTGTCATACAAGAACTGCTACTCCTGCCACGTGGAACTCGACGAGCAGGGCCTGCGGTTCCCGTCCGAGATGGACTTCCGGATTGGCAGAAACCCCGAAGTCAGCGAGCGACATCCCCACGCCTACGTGCTGCTGCGGCACATCCCCATCGCTCCGGACACTTTCGAGCCGTGGGAACTGGAGATGCCCGAATACTCCGCCGCGCCAACCTGGAGGCTGGCGACGCCGCATAACATCCAACGCAACACGGAGCAAACCGAATCCTGCGACAACTGTCATAACAGTCTTGATCTATTCCTAAGTCCAGAGTATATCGACGATCTCATCGGGCGCGGCCTGATGGTCACGGAAGAAGTGGAAGCGAACGAATCGGTGGTTGTAACGGAACCCTTAGGAGATTGAGTACCATGAAGCGCTTGAACTATGTGCTGGGACTGTTCCTAGGATGTATGGTCGCAGTGGCCGGGTGCCCGTCCGCGGGTGGTGGCGGCGGCGGCGAAGGCGAAGGCGAGCCTGAGTGTGCAGAGGCCGGTGAGGCTTGCATCGAGGACGCCGATTGCTGTGACGGCCTGATCTGCGGCGAAGATGACACATGTGTCGCCGAAGGCGCCGAGGGTGAAGGTGAAGGCGAAGGAGAGGGTGAAGGCGAAGGCGAAGGTGAAGGAGAGGGCGAAGGCGAAGGCGAGGGTGAAGGCGAAGGTGAGGGCGAAGGCGAAGGCGAAGGTGAGGCCGGTCAACTAGAGGTAGTGCGGGCGGCATTCGACGCCTACTTGAGCGACGACCCGCATGGAGCCGTCAAGGCCGCCGACGTCTTCGAAAGCCTGAACGATGGGGACGAAACGACCACGCCGTTCGTGGTCAGCGTTCGCTCGGCCGAGGACTATGCCATCGGCCACGTTCCTGGGGCCATCAATATCCCCTGGCGCACAGTGGGTAATGTTGGTGCCCTGGACGACCTGCCCACGGACCAGCAGATCGTGGTCTACTGCTACACCGGCCACACCGGCGCCGTGGCCACCGCCTGCATCAACGCCATGGGCTACACCGCCGACAACATGAAATTCGGCATGACCGCCTGGACGCAGGACGAGGACATTCGGGCAGCCACCCCCTTCAACGAGGAAACCAGCAACGACTTCCCCACGGTGACCGAAGCCACGGTTGCCGACGAAGTGTACGATCTGCCGGAGCTGAACGTCACCGAGTCGACGGACGAGGCCGAGATAATCAGGGCGGCGGCCGAAGCTTACCTGACAGCGGAAACGCCGCCGGTCATTACTGCCGCGGACCTGTTTGATCTACTCAACGACGGCGACGAGACGAATGACCCCTTCGTGATCAGCGTTCGCGCCGCCGAGCACTACGCCCTCGGCCACATCGAAGGGGCCGTCAACATCCCCTGGAAGACCATCGCCCAGTTGGAGAATCTGCAGACCATCCCGCCGGATCGCGACATCGTGGTGTACTGCTACACCGGCCACACCGGCGGACTGGCCACCACCGTACTGAACCTCTTGGGCTACAACGCGACCAACATGAAGTTCGGGATTTTCGACTGGACCAAGGACGAGGAAGTCCGCGCGCAGGCAGGGTTCACCGAAGAGACTGAGGCCAACGACTTCCCTACCGAGCCGTAAGTCAGCGAATACTCCCGCGCGAGCGGGCCGTAGGGTAAGCATACGAGAGTCAGGGAGGGCGGGCGTCGCAGCGGCGCCCGCCCTCCTACGCTTTTGGCAATGGGGGCCGGCT
>JANQGB010001196.1 GCA_028277545.1 Phycisphaerae bacterium
CTTTATCGATAGCGGCAGCGGCCATCGGCGTCGGCCTGGTGCCGTTGTTCCTGGGCTTCGACTCCCTGTACACCGCCCACGCCGCGTTCACGGCCGCGATCACACCGCCGCTGGTTATCGTGATTCTACTGGGGATAGTCTGGCGCCGATTCAGCGGGGCCGCTGCCATTACCACCATCGCAGTCGGCAGCCTGGCGATCCTGGCCTCCTTCCGCTGGCCCGGTCTGATCGATCCGATCGGCCACGGCATCACCGGAAGAAAGGGCTATGCCTTCATGCGGGCATTCTACGGGCTGTTGGTCTGTGGAACCGTGGCCTGCATTACGGGCGTCCTGTTTCGCCCCGGCGCGGCTTCGCGAATCAGCGGATTGACCATCTGGACACTGAACGCCGCACGCCGGACCTTCAAGGGTTCCGATGACATCAAGGAGCCTGACGGTCGGACCGTCACCCTTAGGCCGGTCGACAATGAGTCATCGTCTGAGTCCGCCGAACTCCATCCCGATGACCTGGCTCGGCTCGGCGCGGAGAACGGTGATCTGCTCTATCTCTGCGACCCGCGCTGGTGGCTGGGCGGACTGCGCTCGCTGCACGCCCATGCAAAAGCCGATCCGTCGATACCGCGCGGCTCTGTTCGCTTACCTGCCCGGTCAGCCGAGTCCGGCCGCCTGCGGCAAGGCCATCCGGTCAAGGTCGAGTTGATGCTCTGAGTGCCATGCCAGCGAGCGCCGTGACCGCCAGTCAGGTGACCTTCCGCCTGGGGCAGCGGACAACGACTGTCGCCGGCCGGTCGCTCCAGGCGCCGTCCTGGTTATGCGCGGAGGGAAGGCGGCACAGATTTTGTGACACGCAGCGGTGCCCGACCTGCCTGGTCACGACTCCGAGATGGTTCCGACAGTTACGGGCGCCGTGAGCTGGCATTGGTAGCGGAGGCGGCAAGTACACCGCTTGTCGGTTTCCTTTTGTGGACGGCAGCTATGTGATCGACGGCGTCGCTGCGCCGTGCCACCGGACGGGCCAGCCTACTGGATTTGTTGCATATTCGTGGCGCGTTACGGCAACGCCAGCCGGGTGCCGCATGCAAAGACGCCACGGAGGCAGTTTTTTAGCATTTCCTTAATGAAGCCGGCTGTCACAAATACCGATGTTTCAGGTCGGGTTAGACGAGCGCTGCCTTCTGGTTCCTGAACCTGAGGTTCCAGTGCAGCTTTATGCTCGCGGTCGGGGCCCTCCATTAGTCAACTGGCAAGTGCAGGTTATTGGAACGGCCCCGGCCGGGAGGAAACACGGTATGTCTACCCAGATGACGGTTGGCAAGCGGATTGGCTTCGGGTTTAGCGTGGTCCTGGTGTTGTTGGCGCTCGTCGCGGTGGTATCGTACACCGGCGTGGGACACATTGTCGGCAACGCCAAGGAGGTGATCACCGGCAACCAGCTAGCCAGGGACATGGCCCAGAACGAAGTGGATCACCTCGGCTGGGCTGATCAGGTCAGCACGTTGCTGACAGACGACCAGGTATCGGAATTGGCCGTCGAGACTGACGACCATAAGTGTCGATTTGGCACCTGGCTTTACGGTGATCAGCGCCGCGCGGCTGAACAGGCCGTGCCCTCCATAGCGCCGCTGCTCAAGAACATCGAGGGTCACCACGCCAAACTTCACGAATCCGCCATCGAGATCAGGCAGCATTTCCAGCAGGCGGACAGCGAGCTACCGAGTGACATTCTGGCTCGCGAGGTCGATCACCTGGAGTGGTCCGAGAGGGTCAGCAGGCTCTTTCTGGAGAACCTTCCGGAGTTGGAGGTGCAGACTGATCCGACGAAGTGCGCTCTTGGCAGGTGGATGAACGGTCCGGAGGCCAGGGCGATTGCGGCGGCGGATCCGGAGTTCGCCAAGCTCCTGGACGCCTGCAACGAGCCACACCAGCAACTGCACGACTCCGCCGTGGCGATACAGCAAACCTGGCGGCCCGCGCATCCGGGGTTGATCGACGAGTTAAAGGATCGGTTGGAGGATCACCGCAAGTGGACGGCGAAGGTCTGCCGGGCCTGCGTTCTCGAGACGGCGGACTTCACGGTGGAAACCGATCCGACAAAGTGCGCCTTCGGCCAGTTCCTCAACGATGAGCGGTGCCGGCAGTGGTGTGCAGACTTCCCGGAGCTGAAGAGGGCTCTGGATGCCTGTCGCGAACCCCACCAGCGTCTGCATGCTTCTGCTATCCGCATCAAGGACGCATTCGGCGCCGGCGATCCCGCGACGGCCAAACGAGTGTACGCCGAGCAGACCGCCCCGGCCATGGATGCCATCGCCGTCCACTTTCACCAGGCCATAGACGCGGAACGAGCCGTCCTGGCCGATCAGTCGCGAGCCAAGGAGGTCTTCGACAGCCGCACGTTGCCCGCCCTGGCCCAGACCCGGGCGGCGCTCACCGCATGCCAGGATCACGCCATTGGCAGGCTGGACGGCATGAAGAAGGCCAATCAAGTGTTCGCGGCGAAGACGCAGACCAGCCTGGCCAGTGTGCGCGAGCTGCTGCAATCAATTCGGGCGGAGGTCGCAGACAACGTGATGACCG
>JANQGB010001215.1 GCA_028277545.1 Phycisphaerae bacterium
ACTTAATCGGCCGGTACAGAGCTACTGGGCCCGTCGCGAAGGTACCGACAGCACCACGCCGCATCCGGCTCACCATGGACCCAAGTGCATGCTGATCAACGGACCGTCCGGCTCAGGCGGCGACTGTTTCCCTTACTACTTCCGCCAGGCCGGCCTGGGTAAGTTGATCGGCAGACGCACCTGGGGCGGGCTGGTCGGCATCTCCGGCAATCCCAGATTGATCGACGGGGGACGGATCACCGTGCCCACCTTCGGATTCTACGAGCTGGACGGAACCTGGGGGGTCGAAGGCCACGGAGTTGAGCCGGACATTGAAGTGATCGACGATCCCGCCCTGATGGTCGACGGCGGCGATCCGCAGCTTGACGCTGCTATTAAACACATGCTTGAGGAGCTGAAAAGGGCGCCCTACACGCCGCCGGCCAGGCCCCCCTACCCCGATCGCAGCGGGATGGGTATCAAGGATGTTGATAAATAGGCGGTGCGGGCGCTCCGCTGCGAGGCGTACGCAAACGTGGGAGGTATGCCATGTCGACGCCGGGAGTGATGTTAAGTCTGGCATTGGCGCTGGCGGTCATCTTGATGCCGTCGCTGGCACGGGCGGGTGATCGAATAACCGGCAGGTCCTTCGCAACTCGCAGCGAGGTGATCGCCCGCCAGGGGATGGCTGCCACCAGCCAGCCGCTGGCTACGCAGATTGCACTGGACATCCTGAAGCAAGGGGGCAGCGCGGTCGACGCGGCCATTGCCGCCAACGCCGCTCTGGGCCTGATGGAGCCGACAGGCTGCGGCATCGGCGGTGACCTGTTCGCCATCGTGTGGGACGCCCAATCGCAACGACTCCACGGCCTGAACGCAAGTGGCCGCTCGCCGTTCGAGTTGACCAGGGCCTACTTTGCCGAGACTGGCCTTAAACAAGTGCCCAACTACGGTCCACTGCCCGTAACGGTTCCGGGATGCGTCGACGGTTGGTTCGAATTGCACGCCAAATTCGGCAAGCTGCCGATGAAGAACGTCCTTGCCCCTGCCATTCGATACGCTCGCGACGGGTTCCCGGTTTCGGAGTTGATTGCCCATTACTGGTCGCTCGGGGCAGAGATACGCGAGGAGTACCCTGGTTTCGCGGCCACCTTCCTGGTCGAAGGCCAGGCGCCGGCCAAGGGCGAAATCTTCCGTAACCCGGCTCTGGCGTCTACGCTGGAACGCATCGCGTCAGGTGGTCGCGATGTGTTCTACCAAGGCGAGTTGGCCGACGTCATGGACGCCTACTGCCGCCGCGTAGGCTGCTTCCTCCGTAAGCCCGACCTGGAGAAGCATACCTCAACCTGGGTCGAGCCCGTCTCCACCACGTACCGCGGTTATGAACTCTGGGAACTGCCGCCCAACGGCCAGGGCATCGCCGCATTGCAGATGCTCAACATCCTGGAAGGCTACGACCTGCAAGCCATGGGGCACAACAGCGCGGCCTACCTGCATCACCTTATCGAAGCCAAGAAGCTGGCCTACGAGGATCGGGCTAGATTCTACGCGGATCCGGACTTCGCCCGCCTGCCGCTGGAACGACTCATCTCCAAGGGATACGCCGCCGAGAGGAGAGCGCTGCTCGATCCCCTGCGAGCCTCTCGCACGCTTCCGCCCGGCGATCTCCGATGGCGACGCGCCGATGCCAAACTACAGCCCGGCGATACGATCTACCTGACCGTGGCGGATGCAGACCGTAACATGGTCTCGCTCATCCAGAGCAACTACTTCGGGTTCGGCTCAGGCTTGTGTCCCGACGGCCTGGGGTTCGGCTTCCAGAATCGCGGGGCGCTCTTTACGCTGCAGGACGATCACCCGAACGCCTACGAGCCGCACAAGCGCCCGTTCCACACTATTATCCCGGCGTTTGTCACCAAAGACGGCAGGCCGTACCTCAGCTTCGGCGTGATGGGCGGCGACATGCAGCCGCAAGGTCACGTCCAGGTGCTCTGCAACATCGTTGACTTCGGTATGAACCTGCAGGAGGCAGGCGACGCCGCCCGCTTCCACCACACCGGTTCTTCGGAGCCTACCGGTGAAATCATGAAGAACGGCGGGAAAGTGGCCCTGGAGTCCGGTATCAGCCCGGATGCCCAGCGGAACCTCGTCCGCCTGGGACACCACGTCCACCAGGCGATCGGCGGCTTCGGCGGATACCAGGCCATCGGCTACGACGCCAAGAACGACGTCTACATAGGCGCCTCCGAGTCGCGCAAGGACGGCCAGGCGGCCGGATACTGAGGCCCGGGCACTGTAACAGTTTGTTGCAGTTGCTGTCACGTTTCAGACGCCAGTGCCGGAAAGATGCGCCGTCACCCCACCTGATCCAACAGCGGGAAGTCGCCTCAGCAATCCAAGTGCGTTGGCACTAACGAATGTCGTACACCAGCGTCTCCATTGCGGACTGCGGCTTGGAGGACCGGACAGCTGCCCCCAATCCGGGATGCCGGCATCGAGGTGACCGCCGAATCCCGAGTGCGTCAATCTCGATGTGTTACCGATCTTCCGCTGCTACTCGCCGCTCTCGGCCCCTGCTCACTCGTGCCCCGTCTGATCACCATCGGCGACCCAGAGGCGGTGGGCAGTGACATCGGGTACGTGCAACGCCACCTCAAGACACCGCAGAACTACTGCCGGCTGGTAAGATGGAAGAGGCAGGTGAAGAATCGGGGCGCGGAGCACGGCATTCTCCGACGTCCTATTGCGGACCGTCGAGATCATTGTCTCCGTCGAGCCTGCGGTGAACCTCGACTTCGTGCAGCAGCTCGTCTACGACGCTTCGATAACGATCTGCCAATGCCAAAAGATGGGAGGCCGCCCGAATCGGTCGAGGGCCGGTCTAACGTTCACTCCCACTGAATATCACGAACGGCGGCCGAGACGTCCATCATCGGTTTCCTTACTCATTGTGCCCATCCCGTCCAGGGGTGCCATCAGAGGATTCTCCCTGTCGTCCCTTGACACCTCTGAATATAGTCCGATAATAGTATAGAGTCAACCCTATGCTCAGCGGACATGGACCGTAATGGCAAGCGACTGCATCCGTGGACGCCACGGCGAGAACACCTGTCGCAATATCGCTGTAACGTGCAGTAGCATCCACTTGGTGAACTCGGAACTCGCAGGCGACGAACTCGCGTTCATGACCTCAGGGGAGACCACCAATATTGGAACCTACGTCGGTCATGACATCT
>JANQGB010001262.1 GCA_028277545.1 Phycisphaerae bacterium
GACTTTCTATGCCTCCCTGTTGGAGCGTGACCTGGCGGAGCGGCCCGAACTGAAGAGGATCGCCACCAAGATATCCAGCGGCGTGGCCACGCTAGACGGAATTGTGCGTGACATTCTGGCGTTTGCCGGCGGGGACGTGGTGAAGCTGACGCCGACCGAGCTGGCTGCCGTGGTGGAGGAGGCCCTGGAACTGGCCGCCCCGCAGCAACGGGCTCTCGAAGCGCAGGTTCACGTGGATCTTTCAGCATGCGATGTGCTGGTCCAGGGGAACCCCTGTCAGTTGGAGCGTGCGCTGCTGAACCTGGTGTTCAACGCACTGGACGCCGCCGGCGAGCGGGGCTTCGTCTGGATCGATTGCCAGACTGACTCGAGCGGCGACTACGTCGAGCTGGCGGTCGCTGACGATGGACCTGGCGTTCCGCCGGAACTCAGCCAGCGCATCTTCGACCCCTTCTTCACCAGTAAAGACTCTGGTACCGGGCTGGGGCTGGCCATTGTCCATCGTGCGGCCGAGTCGCACGGGGGCAGTGTCCGGGTGACCGCCCGGCCGGGCGGCGGGGCCGTGTTCACGCTTTGCCTGCGTCGCGCTGTTTTGAAATCACAAACTGTCTTGGCCTCAGGAGAGATTTAGATGGCCAGAGTGTGTGTCATCGATGACAAGGAACTCATTCGCGAATCGCTCGCCGAGACGTTGACGAGGGAGGACCACCAGGTCACCACCTTCGCTGACCCGGTTGAGGCACTGGAGGCTGTTCGAGGCGGGGCGTTCGAGCTGGTCTTGAGCGACTTGAAGATGCCCCGCATGGACGGCATCAGTCTGATCCGCGAGCTGCGCGGAGCCAACTGCGACACGCCGGTCATCATGATGACGGCCTTCGCGACGGTAGCCACCGCGGTAGAAGCGTTGAAGCTGGGGGCGGTGGACTACATCCAGAAGCCGTTCGAGGCGGAGGCCATCACCGTTCAGGTCGAGCGGGCCTTACAGCATGCCCGTCTCCGGCGGGACAACGAGGCCTTGCGCACGTCGATCGACGACCTTCAGGCCACCCGGCGGATCATCGGTGACAGCGAAACGATGAACCAGCTTCGCCAGCGCATCGCCAGGTCGGCTGACAGCGACGCTACGGTGCTGATCTCCGGCGAGTCAGGCACGGGCAAGGAGCTGGTTGCCCGGGCCCTGCATGGCAAGTCGCGCCGGGCGGACCGGCCGATGTTGTGCCTCAACTGTGCGGCCCTGTCGGGCAACCTGCTGGAGAGCGAGCTCTTCGGGCACGAGCGGGGCGCGTTCACCGGTGCGGATCGCCTGCGCAAAGGACGGTTCGAACTGGCTGACGGCGGCACCCTGTTGCTGGACGAGATCTCGGAGATGGCCTTGCCGCTGCAGGCCAAGCTGCTCCGCGTGCTGCAGGAGGGTGAGTTTGAGCGGGTGGGCAGCAGTATCACGCGGCGGGCGGAGGTGCGGGTGATCGCCACCACCAACCGCAGTCTGGGCGACTGGGTGGCCAAGAAGCGCTTCCGCGCCGATTTGTATTACCGCCTTAATGTTCTGCCGCTGAACGTGCCGGCTCTGCGAGAGCGGGCGGAGGACATCCCCGAGCTGTCAGCGCACTTCTGGAGCCGGATAGCTCGCCGGGAGGGACGGTCGGCCATCCGGACCAAGCCTGAAGCGCTCGCGCTGCTACAGCAGTATTCGTGGCCGGGCAACGTACGCGAGCTGGAGAACCTCTGCGAGCGGGCGGCGGCCATGGTTCCCGACGGCGTGGTGACCGCGTCACTGATCGAGTCCTGGGTAAGCATCGGTGCCCAGCCGGCCCAGGAGTTCTCCAACCTGCGGCACGGTCGGATTCTGGAGGACGCCGAACGTCAACTGATCGAACGGACGCTGGGCCGATACGGCGGTCACCGGGCCAAGACAGCCAAGGCCCTCGGTATTGGCGTCCGCACACTGGGTATGAAACTCAAACAGTGGCGAGAAGAGGCGGCGGCGGCTGAGCGCGTGGCCGCCCTGGCGGGTGTGTAGGTGGGTACGCAAGACCGAAACCTGCTTGGGCTCGGGACCCAGGGCCGGCTCGGGCCACAGCGAGGGCCACGCCCTCGGCGGCGTGCGAGTACGCCCGGGGTCCATACGGCCGGTCAAGCCGGGCAAAGCCTCCTGACCAGTAGCGGGCTGAGGCTCTTCCGGGCCGGGGCCAGCGGCAGAACTTGCCGACGCGCAGGAATTGCCGATGCCTCTCGCCGACCAAGTGACGGTTCCGAAGCTGGTAGAGCCTTTTTCTCGGCGTGGAACAACCCGTGCTCCAAGGGTGGCGTCGCGGGCCCGTGGTCCGCTCCACGCGAGGCGCGTGCGAGCCGGCAGGCCTCGTTCACCCGCGGCAGGAGAGCCTGAATGTTCATCTCCAGCTTGACCGACCGAGGAGCGACCCCGGCCTTGGCCCACATGTGGTCGTACACTCAGCACCGGCAGAGGATGATAGCCGAGAACGTCGCGAACTGGGGCAACCCCGACTACAAGACCAAGCAGTTGGACCACCGGTCCTTTCAGCGGGCGCTGGGCAAGGCCCTGGATGAGCGCGGCGGCGATCCTGGCAAGTCGCCCAACATCCGCGGCACCAACGAGTTTCGCACCGATGAGCGTGGCCAGCTCGTGATAACACCCACGGTGAAGCCGGTGGAGAATGTCCTCTTTCACGACGGCACGAACATGTCGGTGGAGCAGCAGATGGCCGACCTGGCAGAGAATGCCATGATGCACGAAGCGGTGACCACCATGCTGCGGGGTCGCTACGAAGGCCTTCGCAAGGCGATCCGGGGTCGGATCTAGGGAGAGCGTGATCGATGTACGGCGCACTTGATGTAAGCACCTCGGCCCTGGTTGCCCAGCGGACGCGATTGAACGTCATCTCGGGCAACATCGCCAACATGTTTGCGACTCGTTCACCCAGCGGCGAGTCTGCGCCCTATCAACGCCGCGTTCCCCTGCTGGCCTCGGGCAATCCGGCCGCGGGCCGCGATGCCCCCGGCGTTCATGTGCACTCGATCGTCAAGGATTCGGCGCCCTTCCGGAAGGTGCTGGAGCCCAGTCATCCCGATGCCATTCAGTCGGGCCCCGACCAGGGATACGTGCTCTATCCGAACGTTGATTACTCGACGGAAATGGTCAACGCCCTGACCGCTGCCCGGGCGTACGAGGCGAACATCGCCGTGATGGATGTGACCAAGAACATGGCCGCCGCGTCGCTGCGGTTGTTGGCCTAGCGATACTGGAGAACTGACCGATGCCCACTCCGATTGATGCCACCGGCGGTTCGGGACCCATCAAACCGGTTCAGGGCCTACAGCCCGCTCAGCCGGCCACCAAGGTTCTCGGCAAGGACTTCAAGACCGTTCTGATGGAGAACCTCGAAGAGGTGAACCGGCTGCAATCCGAGGCGGATCAGGGTGTGCAGCGGCTGCTCCGCGGAGAGACGGACAACGTTGCAGAAGTATTCACCGCGGTGAACAAGGCCGGCATTGCCTTCGACCTGTTGATGGAAATCCGCAACAAGCTGCAGGACGCCTACCGCGACGTCCAGCAGATGCGTATCTAGGGCCTGCTTCGGCGCAAGAGGATAACGAACGATGGAAACGCTCCGGCGAATCCTGGAACGAGTCCAGCAGCAGTTGTCGCTGATGACCCGCTCGCAGCAGGTCGCCATAGGCCTGTGCGCGGTGATCATCATGGGATCGCTGATGTGGCTGGCGCAATGGTCCACCGAGCCGCACCTGGTCCCGCTGCTGGATCAACCGATGAAGCCGCAGGAGCTGGCTTCGGCGGTCGACGCCCTGCAGGGGCTGCGAGCCGAGTTTGACGAGCGCGGCGACCGCATTTACGTCAAGCCGGACGAGCGCCGCAGCCTGGTCCGCCAGTTGAGCCAGCAGAGCGCCCTGCCCCAGGACACGTCGCTGGGCTTTGAGAACCTGCTGAAGGAGCAATCCCCGTTTCAGCCCGCCAGCGTCAACCAGCGCAACTACAACATCGCCCGCTGTACTGAACTGGCGGCCGTTATCGCAACCGACCCCAATATCAGCAAGGCCAGTGTGTTCATCACGGACACCGCCCAGCGGAAGATCGGTAACCTGAGAAACATCGCGCCGTCGGCCTCCATCGACGTGTGGACGGTGGGCGGCAAGCAGTTGGACCATGCGTCGATCGAGCACATGGCCAACCTGGTCAGCCACACCGTGGCCGCCCTGGAGCCGCACAACGTCAGTGTGAGCGTGAACGGGCGACCCCGCACCCTGCCGGGCCCTGACGAGATGATCAGCGCCGGGCTGCTGGACGAGACCAAGAAGAACGAAAAGCACCTGGAGGAGAAGATTCACGACCTGCTCGACTACATCCCCGGCGTGAAGGTGGCGGTTTCTGCAGAGTTGGAGACCATCCGCCGGCATGTGCAGAAGACCGAGCATACCGAGGCCGTACCCCGGATGAGCCAGACCAGCACCGAAACCTCCAACGCGGGCACGCCGGCCAACGAGCCAGGCGTCAACCCCAACACCGGCACCGCGCTGAACAACGCCGCGACGGGGCAATCCAGCAGCAAGGAGGACGAAACGACGGAGTACTTTCCGCCAGGCACCGCCGCCATCGTCACGGAGGAACACGCGCCGTTCACCCGCAAGAGCGTAACCGCCTCGGT
>JANQGB010001419.1 GCA_028277545.1 Phycisphaerae bacterium
GTGGGATCGCCCACGTATAACGCCAAAAGTGGTCGTCCGGCGAGCGGACGACATCACCTCCGCTGATGCGGAATACTGCCAACCGCCCCGCCCGTCGCCCACGCGACGGGCGGGGCTCTAACCATCTAAGTAACAGCATGTTACGTGTAGTCATCACCGCACCAGGTAGCGTCAGACGATGGCTGCCGGGTGCCCGGGCGCCGCGGTCCGACGCCCCGCTTGCGGCTGATGGGCACACCGAGCACAATGCCCGCACTCGTATGGCGAATTCTCGTTGGCAGGAGGTGTCTCGGTGATATCACGATCTGCATTGCTCTTGGGAATCCCATTGGCCGTACTGAGCGGCCCCGTCCAGGTGACTCCGGCGGCGGAGCCGGTTCGCGACCACGACATAGTCGCTGAAGACTACTTCACGGTAGCGGTGGTCACGGGCTGCACGACCTCACCGGACGGCAAGTACGTGGCCTATACCGACATGCGCTGGCAGCCGCCGGACGAAAAACGCAACGTGGACCTGTGGGTGGTCGAGTGCGCCACCGGCCAGGCCACCCGACTGACCTTCGACAAGACCGCGGACTCCAGCCCCAAATGGAGCGCCGACTCCCGGTGGATCTACTTCACCAGCAGCCGCAAGCACGGCGGCGACGAACAGGAACCGCCCTACAACGGCAAGAAGCAGGTCTGGCGGGTCAGCCCCAGTGGCGGGCCGATCACGGCCGTCACGCGCCTGGCCAAGGGCATCAAGGACTACGAGCTCTCGACGGACGGGCATTCACTCTACTACGTCATCGGCAAAGAGCAGGCGGACGAGGAGTGGAAGGAACTCCACGAGAAGTACAAGGACCTCGAACTGGGCCAAGGCGTCGTGGAGTACTCGCAACTATGGAAACTCGATCTGCGCACCTGGCGAGCGGAAAAGCTGGTGGACGAGAAGCGGGTCATCCGCGAGTTCGCCGTCTCGGCAGACGAGCAGCGGATCGCCATGATCACCGCGCCGACCGCCGAGCTGATCACCCACGAGGGGCAGTCGCGGGTTGACGTTCTGGATTGCGACACCGGCGAAATGACCACGGTGCCCGACCGCCTCTGGCGAGACGATGCCCCCTCACCCTACGGCTGGATCGAATCACCAGCCTGGACGCACGACGGCAAGTCGCTGGCCTTCGGCGTCGATTTCGACGGCTATCCGGCCGAGCTGTTCGTAGCCAACTGGCAGGCCGGCAGCGTGACCACGCAGAAACTGGTCCGGCCGGGGGAGGTATCCGCCAGCCCGGGAGCCGGTCTTCAATGGCGCGGCCAGTCGAACGATCTGTGCTTCATAGCCGAGCAGCAGGCCCGCCGGCGCGTCTACTGCATCACCGATGTCCGCGACGGCCAGCAAGGACGCGACCAGGTGTTGACGCCCGGCGATGTCTGCGTCGACAAGATGAGCCTCTCGCGCTCGGGTGACGAGCTGGCCGTCGTGATGGGCTCCACCGCCCATCCGCCGGACGTGTTTCTGCTGCCCGGCCGGCCCAAGCTCAGCGACGACCCCTACAAGCGCCTGACCGAGGTCAACCCGCAGATCAAGACCTGGAAGATTCCCCAGATCAGCCTGGTGACCTGGAAAGGCTGGAACGGAGACGAGGTCGAAGGCATCCTCGAACTTCCGCCGGACTATCAGCCGGGTGACCAGCCTCTGCCCATGATCGTCGAGTTGCACGGCGGCCCCACCGCCGCGTCGCTGCTGCGCTTTCGGTTCTGGATCTACGGCCGGGTCATGCTGGCCTGCCGCGGATACGCCGTCTTCAGCCCCAATTACCGCGGGTCCACCGGCTACGGCGACAGGTTCCTGGTGGAACTCGTCGGCCACAAGAACGATCGCGACGTGATCGACATCATGACCGGCGTCGACGCCATGGTCGAACGCGGCTTCGCCGACGCAGACCGCCTGGGAGTGATGGGCTGGAGCAACGGCGGCTTCCTGACCAACTGCCTCATCGCCCACACCACGCGTTTTAAGGCTGCCAGCAGCGGCGCCGGCATTCTGGATGCCGTCCTGCAGTGGGCAGCGGAAGACACGCCGGGGCACGTGGTCAACTTCCAGCGAGGCTTACCGTGGGACCGGGCCCGGGAGATGCAGAGCGCCTCACCGCTCTACAATGCGGACAAGATCCGCACGCCCACGCTGATCCACGTTGGCGGGGCTGACCCACGCTGTCCGCCGGCCCACAGCCGCGGCCTGTTCCGGGCACTCCACGACTACCTGCAAGTGCCGTCACAGTTGATCGTATACCCTGGCGAAGGGCACGGGTTGACCACCTACGAGAACCGCAAGGCCAAGATGGAGTGGGACTTGGCCTGGTTCGACAAGTACCTGCCGCTGTCGGCGGAGTGATCGGCAGGAGCACGCTGAGCTCAATATCGCGAGGCACCCCACCGTGCTACTGAGCCGTGAGGCGCACGCCACGCCCTTCACGTGGTCACGGTCTCGGCAGACCCGACGCTGGCCCGTTGCGAATCGCGCGGTGCGAACGGGGCCCAGGTGGTCAGGTAGAGGAACGGCGTGTCCGCCGCCGCAACCGCGATCTTGATGATGTAGGCGAACAGGATGGCCTGCCACAGTTGATCCCAGGTGTGAATGAACGTCCCCCAGAGGGCGGCGGTGGTGAAGAACACCGTGTCGAAGGCCTGTGAGACCCAGGTCGAGGCGTTACTGCGCAGCCACAGCAACTGGCCGGTCCCGGTTCGCCTCCGGATCAGGGCGTACAAACCGACGTCGATCAACTGGGCCAGCAAGTAGCTGACCATCGACACCACCACGATGCGCGGATAAGCGCGGATATTGAAGAAGTAGCTCAGGTGCGGCTGCGAGTCGTCGAAATCGTTGGGCGCGTACCAGAGCACAAACTGCGTCATCACCAGCACGAACAAGCCGGCGGAGAAGCCCACCAGCACCGCGGACCGCGCTGCCCGCCGCCCGTAGTGCTCGTTGATCACGTCGTTAGCCAGGAACACCGTGGCGAAGAGGACGTTGCCGCCGGTGACCGTCAGTCCGAAGAGCGTAATCTGCTTGGTCACCGCGATGTTCATCAGCACGGTGCAGGTGACGATAACGGCGATCAGCCAGACGCGCCCCAAGCGTGCCGCCGCCAACAGGCCCGCCCCGGCCACGACCACGTGTCCCAGAAAGATGGCTTCGTTGGAGAAAGTCACCACGACCACTCACCCTCACGCCGGGCGACCACCAGCCGCCCTATCGGGACGAGCCAACCAGGGCGGCCACTTCGTCCGCGTCGGTAGGCATGGCCTGGCTCAGGACCTCCGGGCCGCCTGACTCGCGAACGCAGATGGTGTCCTCGATTCGGATCCCGCCGAACTCCTCCGCCAGCAGCGCATCGACCGCCGGACGGTTGACCACGTCGGCAAACGGCTGCACCAGGTCATCGCGCTGCCATATGGCCGGCACCAGGTAGATGCCGGGCTCGATGGTGACGCACATGCCGGGTACGAGGTCGCGATCCAGGCGCAAGAAGTTGTTGCCGAACTCGGGGCGGCGCTGTCGACCGGGGGCGTATCCCGCCAGATCGCCGAAAT
>JANQGB010001483.1 GCA_028277545.1 Phycisphaerae bacterium
CCGGAGCGGCAAACTGACCACTGGCCGCCACTTGGGCGAAGCCTTCGCGGGCCGCCTTGAGTTCGCCCTGCGAGTAGAGCTCCCAACTGCGGTCGTAGAGCTGCTGCATGCGAGCCTTCTCGCCCTGGGGCTGACCGGCCGCCGCGGTGACCAGCGGCGCCATCGGCCCGGCCAGATTCGGCAGAACCATCGGCTGAACCGACGCGACCGGCGTCGCACCGTTCATCTCGGCCATGTAGCCGCGAATGCCGTTGGCCATCGCCGCCGGCATCAGACCACTGCGGAGCACCTCTTTGAAGCCCACGCGGGCCGTCTCGAAGTCACCGTCATGGTAGGCCTTGACCGACTCGTAATATACGTTGGCAATCCGAGTCTTGAACCGCTCGAGGGCGTCGCCGCCGCTGGATTGGGACGCGACGCCAGCCGCAGGAGTCACGGTCGCCGAAGCGGGCGTCACCGCCGAGTTGCCGGCGCCCCGATTCATCTCCGCAACCGCGGCGCGTTCCTTCTCGGTCAGGAACTCGCTGTCCTGGATCGTCTCGAAGCGGGCGCGCGCCGCTGCCACCTGACCGTCGGCCAAGAGACGCTCGCCTGCCTGGCGCGCCTTCAGTGCCTGCCGGCGCTCAATGGCCGCCAGAGAGGCCTTCTCCAACATCGTGTCCAGCTTGTGCTGTTCCAGCGGATCCAGATAACCCCGATACCCCTGGGCCATCCGGAAGGTCTTCTCCGCCTCGATGTAGTAGCTTCGCTCGTACTGCCCGGTCCCGACGCGCATGAAGTATTGCACCAAATGGCGCATCATGTCGTCATCACTGCCTTGTACACCCTGTGATGGTCCCATCTGGGCGAACACGGTTGCGGTTACCAAGATCGATGTCAGGACGATCGACACGGACCCCCCCCGCAGAGATTTAGCGAATACATTTGGCCTGTCCAAAACCTAACCTCCTGCCTATAAAACCATCACCCTCTTACGGAAAAATTTGCTACAATCGATGTTTATTTAGAACCTCCAGTCGAAGGATACAGGCTAGATTAATTAGTGTAATCTATTAAAATAGCCAATTTTATGCAAGGGAAAAATTATCGCCCAGCTCCTTTAGCCGATAAAATCATACGTCTTATTCGTGGAACAACGACTGTTATCGCAAGCTGGCCAAAATTGGTGAATCCTAAAAGAAGAGCAGGGGTTAGTATAGGCAAGCATTGAACCACTTTTCAAGGAAACGCAGGAGAAATGTCCTCTAAAAACGTCACTCTCGCCGTCGAAACCTCCAGTCGAATCGGCTCGATCGCGCTCGCCGACGGGGGTGATCTGCTGGGCGAAACAACATTTTCCGGGGCGCTGCGCCACAGTGCTGAACTGTTCCCGAGCATCACTGAACTCCTTCAGAGGTTCGGCTACACGGCCGGGGAGATCGGACAGGTGGCGATCTCCATCGGCCCGGGCAGCTTCACCGGACTTCGCATCGCGGTCACGGCCGCCAAGTGCATCCATCTGGCCAACAAGGCTCGCATTGTCACCGTGGACTCCCTTGATGCAACCGCCGCTCACGTGACGGACGCAGGGCCGGAGTCCATTATTCAGAATAGCGAAAAAGACGATGGGCCGCCCCGCCGCCTGGCGACCATCCTCGACGCCAAGCGGGGCCAGTTCTACGCGGCCGTCTATGAATACGTCGCGGCCGGGGCCTCTCCAGAGGCTCAGGAGGCCGAGCAGCCCGGCTACGACATACCGGCCTACGAGCAGGGCTGCTGGCGCAAGATCCTGCCGGACTGCCTGATCACCGCGGCGGATCTGCTGGACCGATTCGCCGACAAAGCCAACCCGATCGCGGTGATGGGGGACGGACTGCTCTATCACCAGGACAAATTCACCGCCGAGGGCACGCGTATCGTCCACCCGGACCTCTGGGGCGCCAAAGCCGCTCAAATCCACGTTCTGGGCCACCAGAAGGCCCAGGTCGGCCGGTTCAGCGACCCGACGGCCCTGACCCCCTTCTATCTCCGCGGGCCCCAGGTGACCCTCCGCAAGCGAGCGTAAGCGCCGGCGCTGTGCCAATTGCGGATTTCGGATTGCAGATTGCGGATTGTGGATTGACCGCGCCAACGAATCCGCAGTCGTAGATCCGCGATCCGCAATGGTCTTGACAATCCCCCCAATGCCCCCGCATAATAGAGCGTGCTTTGACGGGAGCAAGCATGGACGGCGGGAGTAGATTTCAAGGGCCTGTACGGCCGGCGTGGGTGCTGCGCAGAGCGTTTACCCTCATCGAACTGCTGGTGGTCATCTCCATCGTGGTTCTCCTGATGGCGCTGCTATTGCCGGTCCTACACAAGGCGCGGAAGCAGGCACAAGCCGTCGCCTGTCAGGCGAATCTCCACCAATGGGCCCTGCTCTTTCAATTGTACACCAGCGAACACGAGGGCCGCTGGTTTCGCCCGGACGGAGACCCCTCGGACTACTGGTGGCGCATACTTGAACCCTACTATGACACGCGCGGTTACTACAAACAGAGAGGACAATCGCCCGAAGGCATACACGGCATCCTCCGCTGCCCGGCCAAGACCTGGTATGATGCTCACGGGTATCACCTCATACCCGTCAACTACCATCCGAACGATTGGTTGTATGACAGTCACATGCCCTCGGATGCCGACGTGGCGGAACTCTACTGGCGTCGCGTGGATGCCTCCCGCTGCCCAGGCACCGTACCCGTTCTTCTGGATAGCTATCTCGGCGGTGGAGTCTGGGCTCTTTTTGACACAGGCACGCCGCCGCCTCCCATCGAAGGTCTCGCATACGGAAACTGGTTCTGCACCCCACGTCATGGCGGCTTCGTCAATGGCGTATTCATGGACTGGTCGGTGCGGAAGGTGGGACTCAAGGAACTATGGACGCTCAAGTGGCATCGCCAGTACGACACCGCCGGCCCGTGGACGAAGGCCGGCGGCGTGACGCCGGGCGACTGGCCGCACTGGATGCGGCGGTTCAAGGAGTACTGATTCTGATTCGTGGCACGTGACCTGTGACCCGTGGTTCGGAGCGAGCGAGTTGGGAGTAGAAACCATGCGCGGGAGCGAAACATCCAAGCGCGATGTCATCTCGACTGAAGGCGCGGCGCCGGCGGGCTGGAACGGAGAAATCCGCCGCCAGACAAGAGGCGCACCGCGTCGCGGGCCAGATCCCGTTCGGCTTTGGCTCAGGGCAGGCTCTTCGCCTCCGCTGCGCTCCGCTCAGGATGACAAGAGGGAACAAGGCGCCATCCACCGCGACCAAGCGACCAACGCCTTCACCCTGATCGAACTGCTGGTGGTCATCTCCATTGTTGTGCTGCTGATGGCGCTGCTGTTACCCGCCTTGTCGCGGGCGCGGCGGCAGGCGCGTGCTGTCGTGTGTCAGTCGAACCTGCGCCAGTGGGGGATCGCCTGCGCTCAGTACATGCTCGACTACGACAACCACATGCCACTCAGCAATACCTACCAGCAGGCAACGGCAGGCAGGTGGGACCCGACCTCCGATTGGGACCGCGCCTTCTGGCACAACCTCCTGCGACCCTACTGCGGCCCGGAGCGGGAGATCGACCTTTGCCCAATGGCGACAAAGCGGCATCCGCTCGGTGCGCCCGTTGGCTACTCCGCCCCGGGCAATATCGGCAGAACGTTCATGGCCTGGGGGCCGTACGCGGTTACGACCTTGTACGGCAGCTATAGCGTCAATGACGGCGTGTTGCACTGTCCTCCCATCCCAATCATAGACAACCTCAAGGACCAGCATCTGCGGCACTGGGGCGGGCCGGGGCGAGGCAGGATGGCCGCTCAGATTCCATTCGCCCTGGACGGCATCTGGTACGCGACGTGGGCCAGCAATTTCGAGTCGCCACCGCAAGTGCAAGTGGAAGACGCGATAGACCACCATCACATAAACTACAATTTCGGCGGGATCCAGGGCCTGTGCATCAATCGACACGATGTCGGCGTCAATGGCCTGTTCGCGGATTTCTCGGTCCGCAAGGTTGGCCTCAAGGAGCTCTGGACGTTTCCCTGGTTCCGCGGATGCGAGACCACCGGCCCGTGGACGAAGGCCGGCGGCGTGACGCCGGGTGATTGGCCGCACTGGATGCGGAGGTTCAAGGATTACTGATGCCGTTACTTGGGAGAGGCGAAATCATGCGCGGCAAGCGAGCCTTCACACTGATCGAACTGCTGGTCGTCATCTCGATCGTCGCATTGCTGATGGCGATTCTCATGCCCACGCTCCAGCAGGCGAAGAAACAGGCGCGGGCGGTCGTCTGCCAATCCCACTTGAGGCAATGGGGCACCCTGATAGCGACCTCCGTCAGCGAAAACGGCGGGCGTTTCCCAACCCCTGACCGGGACGACCTCGAATCGAGATGGGGCTGGGGATACGGTTGGGGTTGGGGCGGAGGCTGGGGCTTGGGCTCCCGAGATCCGGATAGCTACGAGAATACCAAAGAGATGCGTTGCTGTCCGATGGCGGCCAAACCGGCAAGCCCGGACGGTCAGGGGGCTCAAATAGGCGGAACCTTCCTGGCCTGGGGCCGGCTCTGGCCTAATGGGGCCGGACCGGAACCATGGGACCGTTATGATCCCTACGGCAGCTACGGCTTCAACCACGCCGTGGGGTATCATTGGTGGTGGCATAACCAGAGTGAATACCACCGAGAACGAGCCTGGCGAACTGTCGATGTCCGGGGTCGGGGCAGAATCCCGGTGCAGTTCGACAGCGCCTGGCCATGGGGGACCTACTTCTGGGACGTGTACAACGGGTCTCCTCCGGTGTGTGACGCCATACCGACCGTTGATGCCAGGGGAAACCGGAATCAGTCCGTCTGCATCAACCGCCACAATGGCGGGATCAATGCCCTGTTCCTGGATTGGTCGGTCCGCAAGGTGGGTCTCAAGGAACTCTGGACACTCAAGTGGCATCGAAAGTTCGACACATCCAACCCGTGGACCAAAGCCGGCGGGGTCGAGCCCGGCGATTGGCCCCAGTGGATGCGATCGTTCAAGGATTACTGACCGTGACCCGTGACCTGTGATTCGTGGCTCGTGAACCGAAGCAAGTGAATCGAGCGTGAAGCTTGTGTGTGGAAGCCAAACGCCCGGCCGCGACCTTACGAGGAGGGGATCCTGCCGCGCAGGCCATCGCCGAAACGAATCAGCGCCCGGTAGACACGTCTGGCTAGGCGGCGAAACGCCTCGAGAATCGTGATTCCCGGATCATGGACGTTGTGGTCCGTCCATTCGGCGGCGTGAACCACCCGCGAGTATTCGTGCGAACCCTCTTGGGGCCCCGTTGCACCGACGGCCGGAGCCTGCTGGGCCAGACAAACCACCAGCACGATAAGAATGATCAGCATCGGCTTCATGGCGCACCTCCTTGTCAATTCAGGACGCGTCGTTCGCTCCTATTATGACTAGCCTGGGCGGCGCCGCGGAGTTCGCCAACCCTCCAAGAAAACCACGCGTCCCCGTCCGAACAGGCCCGCCCGGAAGCACCGGCAGACGCCGCAACGCGGGGAATCCCAGATATTCCTTTCCCTATTGTCCTCTACTGTGGTAACGTGAGGGGTTGACGAAGGGCGTTCTACGCCGTGTCTCAATGCCGAGCCGCTGTGAGCCGGGATGCCCGGAAGACGCTGAATTCAATCAGAAAGGAACCGCTGCATGAACATCTATGTGGGAAACCTGTCCCTTGAGACCACGGAAGACCAACTGCGCGAGGCGTTCTCGGCCTTCGGCAATGTCGTGACCGTCAAGGTCGTCCGCTGCGGTACGACGGGCGAATCGAGAGGGTACGGCTTCGTCGGGATGCCGACGGAGTCCGAGGCCAAAACCGCCCTCGAGCAAATGAACGGCAGCCAGCTTGGGGGCAGTGAGTTGAAGGTGGAAGCCGGTCGCAGTCGACCGACCTCTTCCGGTTTTGGCGGTGGCGGCAAGCGCCCCGGCGGTGGCGGCGGTGGACGGCGCGGCGGCTCCGGGCGCGGCGGTCCCGGGCGAGGCGGCCCCGGGCGAGGCCGTTTCTAGGCGAAACGCATCATGATCGCGGCCACGTTGGGTCCATCACCTGTCCGCACAGCTCCTTCGCCAGGCCGCGAAGGGGCTGAATCGTAGGCGTCGTTCGTTCAGGCAAGGAGGTGTACGTCGCATGTCTGATCAGTCGATTACCGATCGCGATCGCAAGCTAGCCCAACAGTGTATGGCCTGCCCCGTCTGCAAGCACGCGCGCCAGAAGCAGCGGGGCCTGTGCTTCTGGTTCGTCAAGAAGCTCGAAGCGCGAATCTGCCCGGCCTGTCAGGCGTACGAGCGGGTGTACGGGCGCAAGGCCCATGAGCCTCTCCCGGCCGGCGGCGCCGAGCCAATCTCGGAATCCACTCCGTAGCGATTCTCAATTCTCGCCGCGAAGCAGCCGCGGCAACTGACGCTGCAACTCGCCCCACCGGCTGAATTTCCCCGCCACGTTTCCTTCTCGGTCGATGACAATGACCATGGGCCACTGGTCGACGCCGTAGGCTTCGTGCACGGCGCCGCGTCCTTCCCCGCGATCGATGCCCACCGGGAAAGGCAGGGTGCGACGCCCCCAATAGAGTTGCCGCGCTTCCGGCAGCTTGTCCTCCAAATCGCTGACCCCCACCACGGAATTGTCGTGGACGGAGATTATCGTCACGCCCTGATCGGCGTACAAGTCGTGCAACTCGATCAGGGGGGGCATCGTCTTGAGGCAGGGGCGCGACCAACTGCCCCAGAACACCAGGACCACGACATGCCCGCGCAGAAGCCCCAGTCGAGGAGGCTTGCCCCCCCGCCACTTGGTGATGCTCTTCAGTTCCGGGGCGGGCTTGCCGAACAACTCGGCCAACCGCGTGGCCGCCAGATCGATCGATCCGACATCGTACGCCCGCTGCCCGCTTTCAATATCGAGATGCAGGCGCCGGCGCTCCGTTTCCACGCCGCTGGCTCCCTCGCCGACCAGCTCCAGTTCATAGGCCCCCGAGGGCACCAGAAACTCGTAGTGCCCCCGCTCGGAGACATAGTACATCAGCAAGCGATCGCGTGAGTCGTAAAGAAACGCCACGGTCTTGGCCAGTGGATGCCCCAGATTCTCGAAATCGGTGCTGCTCAGCTCCCCGTGGACAGAGCAGGCCGGCTCCAGCCGTACGATCGCGCGCCCGCTGGCGCTGCCCTCCTGGAGCCGTCGATAACCGACCCATCCGCGCGGCGCATAGAGTGTATAGAAATTGCGGAACTCGGCGTCCTCGCCCGTGAGAACGACATCCCCTCTGTCGTCCGAACGAAGCGGCCACCAGCGTTTCTGGCCCCGCAGCCACATGGTGATCGTCTGCGGCGGATGTCCCTCGCTGTCCTCGAAGATGTTAAGGCCGGTCCCCAACGTCGCCCCCGTGACGGGACGACCGTCTGGGCCGATAATCCGCAGGATCAGCTTCTTCTCCGATTCACCCTCCTCCGAAGCCCAGGCCGATTCGCCCGCCGACAGACGCGACATAAGCGAAGCGGATCCCATTATTAGCAAGACTACTGTTCGCCCCCAATTCATGCCCGAAAAGGCCCCCAACTAGCTGTGATTGTCTTTGCCATCCCTGTCCATCTCGCACGTATTCGTTGGGCCGTCCACAAGAACGACCGCCCCACCCTTCCCCTATTGGTGCGGCTCCACCATATGTCAAAAAGACCCGGTGGGCAACTACTTAA